>QIDD01000026.1 GCA_003230355.1 Methanobacteriota archaeon | reverse complement strand
GTGACATGGGGCTTTCCCTGGCTGTGATACTTAACGCTATGAGGCTTTCAAATATTAAGCCTGAGGTGGTCAAATGAAGAGGTCCTGGTATTGGCTGCTTTTTCATTGTCTCCAGAGAAGGACGTGAATATATAATGCGTTTAGATATAATAATAGCCGAAAAACACAAAATCTATCGCGGTACTGTACGTAAAATTAATAAGATAAGAACTCTTACACAGTTTTTGATAGGGAGCAGATAAAAAAATGGAGCTTGAAGAACTACCTGGTGTGGGGGCCACAACAGCCTCGAAACTTAGAGATGCAGGATACAAGGAGATGACCTCTGTAGCCGCTGCCAGCGCGTCAGAGCTTAAAGACGCCTGCGGTATGGGTGAGTCGGCGGCGAATCGTATTATTCTCGCTGCAAAGGAGTCTCTTGACATAAGGTTTCGGACTGGAACAGAAATGCTTGAAAGGCGTAAACTCGTAAAACGCATCTCCACTGGTAGCACTGCGCTAAACGACCTCCTCGGTGGTGGTATTGAGACTCAGGCGATTTCAGAGTTCTATGGCGAGTTCGGCTCTGGCAAGACGCAGATCGCGCATCAAGCGGCGGTAAACGTCCAGCTTCCAGAGGCTGATGGCGGCCTTGAAAAAGGCGTTATATTTATTGACACTGAAAACACCTTTCGCCCTGAGCGCATAATCCAGATGGCTGAGGGGCATGGTCTTGACCCTGAGACTGTGCTTGAAAATATCCAGGTTGCAAGGGCCTATAACTCGGCGGATCAAATTCTCTGGGCTGAAAAAGCTGCTGAGATGGCGCAGAGCGGAGATGTAGGTCTAATAATCGTGGATTCCCTTACTGCGCAGTTTCGAGCTGACTACACGGGCAGGGGTATGCTTGCAGACCGGCAGCAAAAGCTTAACCGGCATATGCACACTATCCAGCGCGCAGGCGATCTCAACAACCTCGCAGTCATCGTTACAAATCAGGTGATGGCCAAGCCCGATATGTTCTTCGGCGACCCCACAGTGCCAATCGGCGGGCACATTGTAGGACACACATCCACATTCAGGCTTTATCTGCGAAAGTCCAAGGGAGGAAAACGTGTTGCAAGGCTTATGGATTCACCTAACCTCCCTGATGGTGAGGCTATTTTCATGGTTACCCAGGAGGGTATTAAAGATTAAGGATGACTGATTCTGTTGAGCAGATCCAGATAACAGGTGAGATGCGGGCGTCATCGGAGGAGACAGTTGCGACTTTTCATAAGACTGATGTGTCTGTAAAGTCTTCGAAAGAAAGCCCAGTATTGCTTGTTTTTTCAGCGGTTTACCGGTGGGATGAGGAGGTTGACGGCAGGTTGAAGGACTTCGACTTTTACATGACTATTCATGATGGTGAGGGTGAGGTTGTTCATTCTGATCACAAGCATTTCGGCGAGGAAGAGCCCGGGTTTATCGGGGTAGATGAAAAGGCGTTTAAGGAATATGCGGAGGAAGAAGCCTATCTCCAGGTGTATAAACAGGATGCGACGCCTAAGAGCGGTGAGGGCACGATGGCCCGTTCTATCAGGGTGCCGGTCGAGCCTGGTGAGTACATTTTCATCTGTAAGATTATGTCTCAGTTTTGGTCGCGTGCTGTTGGTGAGGAGCGAGGGCGTGAGAAGAATAAGGTTGAAGCCGCGGCGGAGTGCACTGTAACTGTAAGAGTTTCGTAGTTTTCAGCTGATTTTTTCGATAAAGTTTTGAAACTCTTTTTCCCTTAGAATGTCTCCGTTTTCAGCGTTTTTTTCGTCCAGCAGCTTATATAATGCGCTTCGAACAAAATCAGCCACGCTTTCGTATTTGCCGGACTCTACAAGTGCTGTGATCCTTCTTTTCACAGGAGAGGGAATGGTTGCAGATACACGGGCGTCATGGCGTTTTTTGGCAGTCATTAAACAGTGCTTTGAGCGCTTCAGTCTAATAATAGTTTTGCAATAAACAACGTCTCTCTAAACTTTTCTGGCAAAGGTCAAATATCCGCTGTGCCCGACCCGGCTCGTCTTAGGCCGCGTGCCCTGAGCTCGAAACTCCATCTCCCGTGTTACAGACTCAATGGTCTGAATCTCCATAAAACCCAGCTCCACAAGACGGCTGTGCACAAGCCGGGCATGTTCAATATAGGGGTTGTAAATCGCGATTCTTCCGCCCCGCCTTAATATCCGCTTCACCTCTTCCAGGGTCTTCCACGCTTCGTTGAGATCAAGAGTTACAAAATCCACGGATCCATTGTCTTCTCTGAACCCTTCTAAAACATCGCAAACACCCACAGACACCACGTCTTCCAACCCGGCTGTTTTTACATTTCCCCTTGCAACAGCCGCGAACTCAGGCTTGCGCTCATAGCTGTAGACTTTGCCCGACGCTCCCACCACGTTTCCCAAAAATATCGCAAGCGCCCCGCTCCCAGTCCCAGCGTCAACAACAACCGCTCCAGTGCCAACGCCCAGACACCCTAATATCATGCCCATGTCCTTTTTCAGCATGTAGCTTCCGGCACGAGGCATCTTCTCATAAATGTCGATTAAGTCTGGATCGAGAACCGCGAACCTGTGGCCTAAATGTGACCGTGCACTCTCTGCTCCCTCCTCAATGTCTACGCGGCCATGATTTGAGTGAAACTCCGCACCCTTCACAAGAAACTTACGTCCCTTCTCACTTATGAGTATCTTCTTCATCCCAGCCTCCTATAGAAGATGAGGCTCACAATTATAAGTATTATCGCAAGCAGAATCGCTGTCTGCGCCGACTGACTGTCTGATCCGAAGATGATTGGAATCGGCCCTATCATGAGAACACCCCCTCCTTTTAGCTCGCTTTGACCGCCGCCTTCCTTCGAAGATACGCCTGAGAGCAGGCCGAAAAATATGATTATCATCCCAATGGTTACCAAGACCAGACCCAATAAAAATATGTTCCCACTCTTCATAATCCATCCAAAAGCTTTATAATATGCATCTTCATGGGTAAAGCTATGTTTGAGCCTAAAAAACTTTTGCCCATCCCAGTTGTGGTACTGCTCATATCGTTGATTGTTATCTATATCAACGCAATGGCTGGAACCATTCCTATGGGTGTGGATTTAAAGGGTGGAACAGTGCTTGTAATTCCAACAACCCAGCCTATTTCCGAGCTGGAAGGCATTATTGCAACCGAGTTTGGGCATCGTGTCAAGTCACGATCGATACGTGATTTTGCAGGCAACATCAAACAGCAGGAGATAACAATCGACACCATAGGCATAAGCAGTCAGGAAGAACGGGCGTTGAAAGACCGCATAATCCGCGAATACGAATCCAGATCCATCGAACGTGGCGAGATTTTTTCTGAGACTGTGAGCGGCTTTTTCTCAGACATGTTCCTGAAAGAGAGCCTGAAAGCCGTAATCTTCGCATTCCTATTCATGGCAATTGTAATATTCATCAAATTTCGAACATTCATCCCCTCCTTTGCAGTGGTGATCTCAGCCTTTGCAGACATAGTTGAAACCATCGCCGCCATGACCCTACTCGGAATCGAGCTTTCAAAGGGGTCAATCGTTGCGCTTCTCCTACTCATAGGCTACTCAGTGGACACAGACATCATGCTCACATCACGGCTTCTCAAGCAGCGGGGCCGAAAAGAACTCGACGTAATAATCAAAAATTCCATGTACACCGGCTTTACCATGACGGGAACCACCATAACTGCCATGATTGTTCTTCTTCTTGTTTCCACGTCTGATCTTTTGGACAGTATTGCAACAGTGATAATTATCGGGCTTGTATTTGACCTTTTGAACACGTGGATAACCAATCTTTCACTTCTGAAGATGTATGTGGCGGGTGGTGGAAGATGAATTTTGACGAGCTTTGGGATGATCGGCGCATTAAAATCCTTGTGGTCTTCGTGGTTTTTTCACTAATAATTATAGGCATTAACGGCATCTCAAAGGGAATCGATCTTGAAGGCGGGAGCAGGGTGAATCTTCGCACCGAGCGTTCGCTGGACTCAGTTGAGATGGCTGAGCTCATAAGTGTAATAGAAACCCGGCTCAACATATTTGGGCTCAAGGATGTACGTGTGAACAGCCTGGGCGCGGATATTGTCCAGATCGAGATCGCAGGTGTAAGCCCGGATGATGCAATCGACATTCTTGGGCAGCCGGGCAGGCTCAACGTAAAAATCGGAAACACAACGGCTTTTACAGGAACGGATCTCACTAAGGTGGGCTCCTTCGGAAAAAACCCTGGTTCTGGCTGGGGCGTGCCCTTCACACTTTCTGAGCTTGCGTCAATCAGCTTTATGGACGTTGCAGTTTTAGAAAACTTCAAACCAGTTTACATGTACCTTGACGAGGGCACGCAGATACGTATTCTATCTACTCAGCCGCTTGATGGTCTTGAAAAGATAATCGCTGATGATTTTGGACTCACAGGTGCAAAGATAAACTCAACTACAAGTATCGGCGGTACAATTACATATGTTGATTTTGACATGCCCCTGAGCGAGTTTCAGCCAGGAGAGCTTGATAATGTCCCAACTGAAATTAACGCAAGCTACGAGGGCATACGCGATGTCTCTATTGTGAGCACAGGTCTTGTGAACAGCGCGCCCATATCCCAGGGGCTGCAGGATCTGCTGGCCGCGGGCGAAGCCCAGCAGAGCATGATTATCACAACCGGTGCTGATGAAGAGGGGCGTCTCAAGGCACGGCAGATAGAGGCAATCCTGCGCTCAGGCTCGCTCACAGTAAAAGTTGAGGTTATAGAAAAACTGCGTGTCCCTCCTGAACTTGGTGATGAGTTCTTGAAAAACGCGATACTTGCAGGACTCCTTGCAATAGTGGCCGTCGCCCTGGTGATATTCATCCGCTACCGTGATGCTCGCATCGTGCTCCCTATAATTGTCACCGGACTTTCAGAGGTCATAATCATACTGGGAATCGCGTCGATCATCAAATGGAACATTGACCTCCCGGCAATCGCTGGAATAATCGCAGCTGTGGGCACAGGTGTTGACGACCAGATAGTCATAACAGACGAGGTCTTCATGGAGAGGGAAAAAAGCATCAGACACAGGATGAAAAGCGCCTTTTTCATAATCATGGCGGCCTGGATGACAACGGTTGCAGCAATGTTGCCCTTGTTCTCTATCGGCCTGCAGATACTGCGCGGATTCGCGCTTACAACAATAATCGGCGTCACAATCGGTGTAGCGGTCACACGGCCTGCCTACGCCAGCCTAATCAGCAACATAATCGGGGGTGAATAGAAGATGAACATAATAATTGTTGGAGCTGGAAGAGTTGGGATGTTCATGGCCCAAAAACTTGAAAAAGACCATGAAGTATCGATAATCGAAAAGGACAAGGACCTTGCCCAAGAGGCGTCAAGGGCCCTTGATGTGCTTGTAATCCAGGGTGATGGGACTGAGACCAAGACCTTGGAGGAGGCAGGGGTAAAAGATGTAGATGTCATAGCAGGAGTCACAGGTAAAGACGAGATAAACTTGCTGTCATGTCTGCTTGCAAAGTCGCTGGGAATTAAAACTGTTCTGGCCCGTGTGGGTAAGCCGGAGTATATTGAGGTCTTTAAAAGTCTTGGAATCGATCACGTTGTAAGCCCTGAACTCAGCGTTGCAGACAGGCTTTACAGGCTCATAACACGGCCCACAGCGTCAGATCTTGCGCTAATTGAGGGGAGCGACGTGGAGATACTTGAGTACACGATCCAGGCTAACTCGCTTGTAAAAGATAAGAAGGTGGGCGAGATACCTCCTAACGGCTTTTTAATAATCTCAGTTCGAAAAGGTGACGAGATATTGATCCCAACGCCAAACACGGTTCTTGAAGAGCTTGACAAGGTCTGGGTGCTGCTTAAGAGTCAGTTCATAAAAAATGTAACAAAGCTCTTTGTCCCGCCGGAATAGACATCAGGATTTATTCTACCGGCGAGATTGTGACGATGTTTCCACCTTTAAGAACAATGGATTTAAATTCCCTGCCGTCCTCTCCATCTTCCTGCGCGCCTGACAGGTAGAGATTGAGATTTTCATCGTAGCTGGCCACTGTGCCTGTAAAGATGCTCCCGTTTTTCATGGTCACAATTACAGGTTTTTTCAGAGACTTGTGTAGTAGGTCAAAAGGTCGAATCGCCATATGTAATCACTCAGATATCTAGTATTTCAGAGATAAGCTTTTCGGAGAAAACAAGGTCGTCAAGGGTTGCAAAAACAGTTTTCCCCCTGTTTGACTTGATTTTAGTTATAACATGGTTTTTTAGGGCTGTAGTTTGGACCTCCAGGTTTCGCGGTGCAATCTCGTTGTCTACTTGAAGGAGCCGGGCCACATCTGCTGCAATACCTGCCTCCCTGTATTCAAATGTTAGTCTTGCTTCAACCACCATGAAGCTGCTCTCCCACCTTTTCATTAATGTGTTTAATGAACTCATCCTCACGCCCGTGCGGTACCTGCGCGCCAGCCGCGATATCATGTCCGCCGCCCTCAGACCCGGTCTTCTCAGCAGCATAGAGCATGGCATGGCCAAGATTCAATCCTTTATCGACAAGCTCCTTTGTAGCCCGGCCTGAAACCTTGACTTCATCATCTGAGTCGGCAAATGCGATAACCGGCTTAACAGGACTTAGAAGCTGAGAGTTCACAATCATCGATGCAACTGTTCCTACAACGGTGTCGCTGAGCTCGCCATGGGCATGTATGCTGTAAACCTCGCCTGCATCAACCAGGCTGTCCAGATTTTTATTGATCCATTCATAGCAGCTTGAGATATAGCGTTTATGCTCTTCAAGCAGCGACATAGCCGAGTCAAGCGCGTCGCCGCGATCACCAAGGCAAATCCCCACGCCCACACCATATTTTTCATATCTTCCGCAGGCGTTGAGAAGCGACGTGTATTCTTTGGCATCTCGAAGGATGGTCCCCTCTTTTTCTGAAAGAATCGTGTAGGTATCGCCTACAACACTTTCCGCAGTTTTCACATCGATCTTGTGCTCTATCATCTTAAGAATAAGTGCTGTTGTCAGCTTTTTCTTCTCATCATCAGTTAGGTCGATTAGGCGTGTGGGGCGGTCATTTTTCTTTGCAGGAATATCCAGGTCGCTGAGGAACTGAACACAGGCAGATTCATTGCCGGAAAGAGAGGGGATAAAGGGCTCTGTCGTGTATTCAATCGCCTTATAGAGCGGCCGCGTCTGCCTTCCGAAGAATCGCAGGTCTTTTTCAATCAAAACAAGCCCGGCGTCAACAGCGTCACGGGCAATCTCTTTATTCGGTCCGCTAAATCCTCCCTGCCCATCCTGAACATCGCCAAGCGCCCCGATAAGAGCGAGATGAGCGAGATCCCGGTTAACCGGGTTCAACTCCCGCGCAAAAAGATAGGACACACCGGCTCCGCTAACCTCACGCGCGCCGTCAATACCATTAAGATGCGGGTTGACATGTGTGAGGTTAGGATGAGAATACTCTGTTGTCTCATGATGGTCTAAAATGATAACCGGGCGGTCTTCTAATATGTGTTTTCCAAAGTTTTCAAGCTGACCGCTGCCAGTATCAGAAAATACAAAGAGCCCCCACTCCTCAGCTGAAACACCCTGGATAAACTCCAGATCAAGTCTTTTAATGCAGCGCAGATGAGGAGTCAGACCCTCCCGAAGAAGAGCCCGATAAACAATTGCACCTGCCGTTAGTCCATCGGCATCATCATGGGATATGCAGAGAACAGAACTGCTTTTATCAAGACCCCTGATCCTTTCGCAAGCTTCACTTAGCCCCTTTAGGACCATCACTTCACCAGAAGCTTAGCTGTCTTGAGATTATACTTCCAGTCAGCGGGAATCCTCTTCTCAGCCTTGTAGTATTTGATCAGCCGCCTGATCTTGGATTCGATAAGCTGAAGACCATACTTCGAACTCTGATCCTTGGGATTAGCTTTCATATGCTTATCAACGGTAACCGCTCTTGTAATAAGGTTGAGTAGATCCTCTGGATAATCTGTTGTCAAATCGTTTTCTGCAAGTATCTGTGTAACCCTCTTTTTAGAGGTGAGCTTAACACTTGGCACGCCGTTTTGATCTCGCATGGTGGCTCCGATGTCGCTGGGCTTTTTACCTTCATTCGCAAGCTTAACCACCATCTCCTCCACTTCCTCTCCAGTAAACTCCACCCACTCTGGACTCTCAGTCCGATGTGGACGGGCGGAGCCTGATTTTCCCTTTTTCCTTGAATGCATTCTAGCCATTATAAATTCCTCTTTAAATATTGCAATAATTTTTCTGCTGCTTTTTTCCTATGTGAAACCATTGATTTTATATGTTCATCTTCGGCGAAGGTCTTTTTAAATCCTTCGGGGGTAAATATGGGGTCGTATCCAAATCCCTTTCCCCCTTTTGGGGAAAGTGAGACAAATCCTTTTACTACTCCTTTAAATAGTTTTATGTCTCCGCCACCCTCTGGTTTAAAGCCGACCACCGCTTCAAAACGAGCGCTTCGGTTCTCCACGCCACTCATGAGCTTCAAAATCCCCTCATTTCCGATCGTGTCAAAGACATACCTGCTGTAAACCCCTGGAAAACCGCTGAGTGAGTCGATGAAAATGCCGGCGTCCTCAACAAAGACACCGTCGCCATCAAAATGAGACAGGGAATGAATTACAACTTCTTCAAGGGTGTCAGCCTGAAGTTCTGGAAGACTCACGCGGGTCCAGCCCAGCTCAAGACTGTTCTCCTCAAAAAAGGCCTTCATCTCACAGTATTTATCTGGGTTCGAAGTGATAAAAGAAATCTTACTCACTCATCATCCCTCTTCTCTTCCTTCCAAAGCAGTCCGCTGTTTTCGAAGGCTTTTGGGATAATATTGTCTGCACAACGTAATAAAAGATATATAAATATTAGTTGTCCAATAATTATAAGAATCACAAATTTCATCTGTTTT
>QIDD01000025.1 GCA_003230355.1 Methanobacteriota archaeon | reverse complement strand
CTTCTTCTTTTTTAAATCCGTATGTCGGACATTTTAGCATGGATTTGAGCTGCAATGCTTTTCACCTTTATTTATTATAACCACCTTTTTCTTCTAAAATAAACTAGCATTGTCACGCTAATTAAGGCCATAACGATTAAAATCGCGGGATACCCCCATCTCATCCCAAGCTCAGGCATGTATTTGAAGTTCATCCCATAAATCCCAGTGATAAAAGTCAGTGGTATAAAGATGGTTGCAATGATAGTTAAAACCTTCATAACCTCGTTTATCCTGTTGCTCACACTGGAAATATAAAGATCAAGCATCCCCGAAAGCATGTCACGATAGGTCTCAATGGTGTCGATGGCCTGGATAGTGTGGTCGTAGACGTCTCTTAGAAACGGTTTTGTGGACTCATTTATCAACTGGGATTCCGATCGTTCAAACCTATTTACAACCTCTCTAAGCGGCCATACGGACCTTCGCAGCTGAATCATCATCCTCTTAAGCTCATGGATAGGATGCAGTGTCTCCGGCCCTGGATTGTTTAGGAGGTCTTCTTCAATGGACTCTATCTTTTCCCCCAGCCCTTCAAGAATGACAAAGTATTGATCTACAACGGTGTCAACAAGAGTATAAGCCAGATAGTCTGATTTCATCTTTCTAATTCTGCCCTTCCCCTTTTTTAGCCTCTCCAAAATATTATTGAAAACATCTCCCTCTTTCTCTTGGAAGGATAGCACAAAGTTAGGGCCAAGAACAATGCTTATCTGTTCAGCATCTATTCTCCCCTTCTGCTCTAGAATGAACATCTTAATAATTATAACAATGTAATCTTCAAACTCCTCAATTTTAGGGCGCTGTCCAGTATTCAATATATCCTCAAGCACCAAAGGATGAAGCTCAAAATGCCTTCCGATTTTTTCAATGACATCTATCTCATGGAGGCCGTCTATTTTTATCCAAGTAACGGTTGGTCTGTCTTTATAGGGAAAACACTCCTCAGCAGATTCCACCATCCTTTCCTGGATATGTACTTCATCGTAATCAATGATGGATATCTTTGTTGTCTCGGTCTTTTTTTCTCCCACATGGATAAGGGTCCCAGGTGGGAGACCAGCATCCTTTGGTCCTTTTTTATGTTTGACCATGATAATCCTCAATAAGTTAGAACGTTTATTTATCTTATGTGCATGATTTATATCTCTGCCGAAACTTTTTTCGACACCCCGTCGCGGTCTGATTTTGACAAGAATATTTATAAATCCAGTTAATTATACTCTGAAAACATGAAGGTCTTGCTTGCATCCAACATTCATCCTGCGGCAATAGAAATGCTTAAAGAGAAGGTAGAGGTAGTAGAAGCTGCAGGGGCTTCTTTTGAAGAGCTTATAGAGCTGATTTCAGACGCCGATGGTGTGATGGTGCGCAGCAAACCGAAGCTTACGAAAGATGTGCTCAAACACGCAAAGCATCTCAAGGTCATTGGAAGGGCGGGTGTGGGCGTGGATAACATTGATCTGGACTATGCGACAAAGCGCGGCGTAATCGTTGTGAACGCGCCTGAAGCGTCAACTACAACTGTTGCCGAACACGCCTTTGGGATGATACTGGGGCTTGCCAGGAAAATCCCTCAAGCTGTTGCCAATGTGAAAAGCGGAAGGTGGGATAAGAAAAAATTCATGGGAACAGAACTCAGAGGCAAAACTCTGGGTGTCGTGGGGCTTGGGCGAATAGGCTCCCGTGTTGCCGAGATGGGCCGGGCCTTTGGAATGGACATCATCGCCTACGACCCATATCTCTCACAGGAAACAGCGCAGAAGCGTGGAATCGAACTTCATAATCTTGATGATGTTTTGAAAAAAGCGGATTTTGTGACGCTTCACCTGCCTAGAACGGAAAAGACAGCGGGGCTTATTGGAAGCCATGCTTTTAAGATTATGAAAGACACAGCATATCTTGTGAACTGTGCAAGAGGCGGGATCGTCGATGAAACGGCGCTTAAAGAGGCTCTTTCAAAAGGTGAGATCGCCGGAGCTGCGCTCGATGTGTTTGAAGCTGAGCCGCCAGCAGATCCGTCTATACTGGATTTTGACAGCCTAATCGCAACACCTCATCTTGGCGCGTCAACTGTTGAGGCGCAGGAAAACGCGTCCGTTACAACTGCCCGCGACATACTGGCAGTGCTCTCTGGTGAGGCTCCGAAAAACCCGGTTAACATGCCGGTCTTCGCGCCTGATGTGATGGAGCGCTTGAATCCTTATATGGGGCTCTGCGAAAACATGGGAAAGTTTGCAATCCAGCTCACTTCCGGCCGTGTGGAATCTGTTGAAGTTGTTTACTGCGGAAGCCTGCGGGATCTGAAGGAAAAAGACCTTCTCACAAAGACGGTTTTAAAAAGTCTTCTCAGCCCGATCCTTCTAAACACGATTAATATCGTTAACTCTGAGCTTATCGCGCGGGAGCGTGGGATCAAAGTTATCCAGGGTGAGCGGGAGGACGCTGAAGACTATTTATCAATGATAATTCTCACCGTGAAATCTGATGAAGCGTCGCTTGAACTTAAGGGCGTGGTCCTCGGCGGCATGCATCAGAAGATCGTTGGAATCGACGGTTACAGCCTTGAAATCGTGCCCAGCGGAAATATTTTACTCGTGAAAAATGAGGATCGGCCGGGAATCATTGGCAGCATTGCAACAACCCTCGGCAGACACGGGATAAACATAGGTTCAATGCAGGCAGGCAGAAAAAAGCTGGGTGACACGCAGATCATGGCACTCACGATGGATCAGGAAATTTCGGAGGAAGCACTCACATCGCTCAGCCTAGTGGACGGCGTTTTAAGCGTTAAGGCGGCAAAGAATTAGAGGACAAACCTTATAAATCACTACATGTAATGGAGGAAGCTTATGACATACAGTTACATTAGAGAGGCCTACAAACGGCCGGGCGAATCATATGTTTACGATCTCCTGAGAGAGAGGCTCCCAGTCTGGCGGAAAAGCGAAAGCGTAGTGCGCGTGGACCATCCTACTCGTGTGGATAGGGCGAGAGAACTCGGCTACAAGGCCAAGCAGGGATTTGTTGTTGTTCGAAGCAGAATCAGAAAAGGCAGCAGGCGTAAAGCTCGGCTCAACACAGGCAGGGTCGCGAAAAAGATGGGTGTGAAAAAGATCACAGCCAAAAAAAGTCTTCAGTGGATTGCTGAGGAAAGAGCTGCGAGAAAATACCCGAACTGCGAGGTTCTCGGCTCCTACTGGGTTGGCGAGGAAGGTCAGCACAAATATTTTGAGGTAGTCCTTGTTGACACGTCGCATCCTGTTATCTCAAAAGACCCTAAGATTGCTTGGATTACTAAGCCTGCTCATAAGGGGAGAGTCCATCGTGGGCTTACATCTGCGGGCAAGAGTTCGCGCGGTCTGCGCAGCAGGGGCAAGGGCGCGGAAAAGATCAGGCCAAGCATCAGGGCAAACCTGGGCCGAGGCAAGTAAACACATTTGGGCATGCAGTTTCTTGATCTTTGCGTTTATTCAACGGATTCGGATGGTCGGGACAGCAGAGCTGTTCTTGAAGCGTTTGCAAAAGTTCTGAGTTCTGACATCCGGTTCTGCGACGGCGCCAGAGCCTCCGACGGTCTTGAAATCACCTTTGATAAAGAAAAGGATTTGAAAAAACAGCTTAAGCCTGCGCTTTACACGGTTCTTGAACCCCATTCCGAGGATGCAGCGTCTGCCTCCGTTAAGGTTAAACACGCGATTATTCGGACTCGGCTCAACCCGGTTCTTGCCAGGGTGATGGCGGGCAGCAGTTGTTCAATTGAGCTGAGTCTTGCGCCGCTTATCGGGTCGAGCGGTGTGAGGCGGACCCGCGCTTTAGGGCTTATTCGTACAAACCTCAAGTACGCCCGAAAATATGGCGTGCCGATTCTTGCAACAACGGGCGCGAAATCAAGCTTGGGTCTTCGCACACCCCACCAGGTCTATGAGCTTTTACGGGTTCTCGGACTCACAGAGGATGAGGCGAAATCCGCGATGTTTGAAACACCGAATAATATTATTCAACATGGCGAGCTTGCGGCCGGCGGAAAAATTATTTCCGAAACTGTGAGGCTCGTTTAATGTCGATTGCACCTACGCTCAGGCCTAACAAGCGATACATCGCGTTTAAAGTAAATATTAACGGAGCGATTAAAACGCAGGAAGCTGTGAAAACGATACTACGGGAGGCGACAGCTTTTTTCGGCGAAAACACTGCGAGCCGCTTCGGACTATGGCTCACCGAGTTTGACGAGCAAAAGCAGCAGGGCATCCTCTCATGCAACCGCAAATATAAAGGCGAGGCAGTAGCAGCCCTCACCCTGATCGGAAGCGTTGGAAGCAGTGATGCGAGCTTTCAAGTCCTAGGCGTTTCAGGAACCATAAAAGCGCTTAAGAGAAAGTTTTTAAAGGATGGCTCAAATATGAGCGCACTATAAAGGAGATATTTTACAATGCAACCTATACCTAGCATGGGATATGACAGAGCTATCACCGTTTTCAGCCCCGATGGAAGGCTTTTTCAGGTTGAATATGCCAGAGAAGCTGTTAAGAGAGGGACCACGTCTGTCGGAGTAAAGTGTAAAGACGGTATTGTTTTGGCTGTCGATAAACGTGTGACTTCAAAGCTTGTGGAGTCAGACTCGGTTGAAAAGATATATCAGATTGATGAACATATTTGTGCTGCAACCTGCGGGCTTGTGGCAGATGCCCGTGTGCTTGTGGACCGGGCGAGGGTGGAGTCGCAGATGAACAAGATCACCTACAGCGAGCCAATCGATGTACGTATTCTTGTAAAAAAGATCTGCGATTTCAAACAGCTTTACACCCAGCACGGCGGTGTGCGCCCCTTTGGCGTGGCCCTTCTGCTTGCAGGAATAACCGACAGACCAAGGCTTTTTGAAACCGACCCGAGCGGAGCGCTCATCGAGTATAAGGCAACAGCCATCGGAACAGGCCGCAACGCGGTAATGGAGCTTTTTGAAGAAAAATATAGGGAAGACATAGCTTTAAACGACGGGATAGACCTCGCCCTTGAAGCGCTTCAAAAGGCAACTGAGGAAAGCATCAGCGAGACAACAATTGAAATCGCTATTGTGGACTCTGAGACAAAGATTTATAAAAAACTGACTTCAGACGAGGTTAAAGAAAAAATAGCCTCTGTTTTGGAGAAGATTCCTAAATCAAAAGAGGATAAAAAGGCGGATTAAAATTGGTCAGTCTTGATGACGCAGTCATTGCAAGACTTGAAAGCCATGGCTCAAGTTTTGAAATCCTAGTCGACCCAGACCTAGCCCTGGATTTGAAGAAGGGAAAAGAAGTTGATATTTCAGAGGTCTTGGCGTCAGAGGAGATTTTCAAAGACAGCGCCAAAGGAGACCGTGCGTCGCCTGAACACATTAAAGAGGTCTTTGGAACAGAGGACACGTTTGAAGCGGCAAAGATCATAATCCAAAAGGGAAACCTTCAGCTCACAACCGAGCAGAGAAAAAAGATTTTAGAAGATAGGAGAAAACAGGTGATTTCACTCATTGCGCGAAATGCGATAAACCCGCAGACCAAGCTGCCCCATCCGCCTGCGAGAATCGAGCGGGCGATGGAAGAAGCGCGGGTGCGCGTCGATATATCCAAGCCTGCTGAAGAACAGGTGCCGGATGTACTCAAGGTCCTGCGCCCGCTCATCCCAATCAAGTTTGAGAAACGCGAGGTGGCAGTAAAGATCCCGGCACACTACACCGGACGCGGAGCAGGGATTGTCAAAAGCTACGGCACACTCAAAAAAGAGGAGTGGCAGGCCGACGGCTCATGGATATGTGTGCTTGAAATTCCGGCAGGCATTATTGAGGAGTTTTTCGACAAAGTAAATCAGATAACACACGGCAATGTGGAGACACGGATAATAGAGTGATAAATTATGAGAAGACTTGTTATACCTGGAGAGCTTGTTTCAAAAGAAAACAAGAAGATGGGCACAGGAGTTGCCCGCAAGGATGGAGAAATCCATTCTAACCAACTCGGACTGCTTGATGAAAAAGAGAATTTCGTGAGAGTGATACCGCTTTCAGGCGGATACAACCCGAAGGAAATTGATTTTGTAATCGGTGTTGTAAGCTATGTGCACAACACCTTTTGGAAGCTTGACATCGCATCACCCTATAAATCGATTCTGCCGGGAGGAGAGTTTTTCAGAGACCTCCGCGGAAAGGAGCGGCTTCGCGACATCCTGCCAATCGGCTCAGCAGTTTATGTGAAGATCAAGGAGGTTACAAAGTCAAAGGGCGTTTTCACAACGCTTAAATGGAGAGGTGCAACTGTGCTTAAAGGAGGATTTCTAATTGAGATATCCCCTTCAAAGGTGCCAAGGCTTATCGGGAAAAAAGACTCGATGATAGATATACTTAGATCAGAAAGCGGCTGTGAAATTCTTGTAGGCCAAAACGGCGTGATATGGATAAACGGCCCAGTTGAGAATATGGATCTGGCGATAGAGGCCATACGATATATTGAGGCGAACTCACATAAGAGGGGCCTTACAGACTATGTGAAGAATATGTTAATTGAAAAGAGGAAGAATTTATGAAGAAAGATGGAGTAAAATTATTTGTTGATGGGAAGAGGTTAGATGGAAGAGAATTGGATGAGCTCCGGCCTATAAAGATGGAGGTCGGCGTGCTGAAACGGGCTGACGGCTCCGCATATTTGGAGTGGGGTGAAAACAAGATTATCGCCGCCTGCTACGGACCGCGGGAAGTACACCCCCGCCACATGGAAGAAGCCGATAAGGCTATTGTTCGTGTCCGATACAATATGGCGCCTTTCTCGGTTCCGGATCGTAAGAGGCCGGGTCCTGACAGGCGCAGCCATGAGATTTCAAAGGTGACGAAAGAGGCGCTTGAGTCTGTTGTGCTCACACACTTGTATCCTAAGACAGTGGTTGATGTTTTTATCGAGGTTTTGCAGGCAAACGCAGGCACACGATGCGCAGGGATTACTGCAGCAGCGCTTGCAATGGCAGACGCCGGCATACCTATGCGCGATCTCATTTCATCATGCGCTGCTGGAAAGATCGAGGGAAAAGTGGCAGTGGATATGATGGGTGCTGAAGACAACTTCGGCGACGCAGACCTGCCGCTTGCAATATCCCCCCAGAAAAAGGAGGTAACACTCCTGCAGATGGACGGTAACTTTACGCGCAAGGAATTTGAAGAGGCCTTTAACATGGCTATGAAAGGCTGTCTCGATGTTTATGAGATTCAGAAGCAGGCGCTTCTAAAAAAATACGAGGTGTAAGATCATGTTAGGAGTAATAGCTGATATTAAAAAGGATTATATCAAGAAACTGTTGGAAGAGGGAAAACGCCTCGATGGACGTGGACTCGACGACTACAGGCCAATTGAGATAAAAAAAGACCTCTACGCAACTGCGGAAGGGTCAGCCCTTGTTTCGCTTGGCAGTACTCAGGTTGCGGTAGGTGTGAAGATGATACTTGGCGAGCCTTACAGTGACATGCCGAATAGAGGCGTTCTCACAACCAGCGCGGAGCTCGGCCCACTGGCATCACCCACATTTGAATCAGGCCCGCCCCGCCCGCCGGCAATCGAGCTTGCCAGGGTTGTGGACAGGGGTATAAGAGAATCCGGCAGCATTGACACTGAAAAACTCTGCATTGTAGAGGGTGAGCAGGTGTGGATCGTCTTTTTAGACATCCATGTTCTGGACTATGACGGCAACCTATTCGACGCATCCACCCTTGCATGCATCTCAGCACTGCTAGATGCGAAGATGCCTAAGGTAGAGGATGGAAAGGCAATCTACGGCGAAAGATCAGGCTCGCTGCCAATCGTTGACACGCCGATTTCAACAACCTATGCAAAGCTCGGGTCTGCAATCGCTGTTGACCCTCATCTCGAAGAAGAGCAGGTGTTGGACGCGCGTCTCACGATAACCACGACAAAGAAAGGCGAGATCTGCGCTATGCAGAAGGGTGAAGGCGGCGCCTTTACGGCAGAAGAAGTTTTAAATACCATAGATCGTGGTATAGAGAAGGCAAAAGAACTTAGAAAGCTACTTTAGGTGCGAGATTATGGGCAGAACTAAAAAGGTAAAAAGCGCTGGTAAATTCGGTGCCCGATACGGTATGAAGGCGAGGAAAAGATACGCCGCAATAGAAGGGGCTATGAAGGCCAACCACGAGTGCCCCTCATGTAGTAGACTTTCAGTTAAGAGGGAGTCTAGTGGGATTTGGAAGTGCAGAAAATGCGACACCACATTTGTGGGCGGCGCCTATCTTCCAAGGACTAACGTTGCAAAAGACAGCGACCGGGTGCTGAAAAACCTGGGCACGCAGGGGTAAAAGAATATGTACACATGCGCTCAATGCTCAAAGGACGTGGAACTCACACCGGGCAATCCTGTTAGATGTCCTTACTGCGGCTTTAAAATAATCTTTAAAACAAGGCCGAAGGTAGTTAAAAAAGTCAGACCACAATGAAACCAAAGTCGCGGCTCACATTCTCCTTTGAAACACACAATGAGGCAGCAGCCCTCGGCAGCGTTCTGAGCCCAGAGGTAAAAGCAGATTCCAGGGTTAAAACCATGCTAGAGATCAAAGACTCCCAGCTCCTGCTAACAATAAACGCCGCAGACAGAAACGCATTTCGTTCAACGGTAAATTCATATGCCAGATGGATAAGACTTTACGATGACATAGGAGGAATAGAATAACATATGCAGCAGATACCCAAGGAAATCGAACAGCAGCTCATGCAGTTTCAACAGCTTCAAAAACAGGCGCAGGCAGTTTCCCAGCAAAGGCTTCAGTTCGAGATGCAGTTGAAAGAAACAGAAAAAGCATTGGGCGAACTCGGAAAACTCGGTGAAACACAGGATGTCTATAAAAGCGTGGGCGCCTTTCTCATAAAAACAGACGCGCAGCCAGTGAAAACAGAGCTGGAAGAAAAAAAGGAAACACTGAACGTAAGGATAAAAACCTTTAAAGGCCAGGAAGAAAAAATCACAGAAAAACTCAAAAC
>QIDD01000024.1 GCA_003230355.1 Methanobacteriota archaeon | reverse complement strand
CTTTTTGCTATAGCCCAGGGCATGGATTTCATCGAGGGGCTTGAGCCGGATCATGCGCTGAATATTTTTACATGGGTACAATGGCAGTTATCGCTGGGTGATTCTACTGTGATCCATTTTGCAAAGTCTCTGGAAGAGTTTTTAGAGATGTTTGGAACAACTGTTCTTTGGGTTGCTTTCCTGCGCCATTTCATCTATTTGACCCGGAATAAGCTGGTAGTCTCCTTTTCTCCTTTGAAGACGCAGAAGAAGAAGGGGTGATTGAAGGCAAACATTACCTAACCTCGCAACCATTCTAAAAAAAATCTGGCATTGCATGTTGAGTAAGCAGCATAGGAAATATTGAGACCATAAATATATTTATGTACAGTGGAACAAGATTTTTTAGCGGAGGAACAACTTGTCTAAAAAAGAGGCTTCACAGAGAATAGAAATTAACAGTAGCGCCTTGATTCTTAGGCTTGCAATCGCCCTGGTCGCAATAGAAATCGCATTCGTGATCCTTGACGCTGTCATAAATTATAGGGAGCTTTCTGAGATTCTCGCCATCCGCAGGATATTTAACATCGCTCGCGAGGGGAGTGTTCCGTCATGGTTTGGCACGACACAGACATTCATGGTCGGGCTCACACTATGGGCTATAGTTCTGCTAAACAGAATGAAAGGCCACTCAAATACGCGAATAATCGGCTGGAGCATTATCGCTGCTTTTTTCACCTACATGGCTGTGGACGATGGGGCAGAGATCCATGAACGAATCGGCACTGCCTTTGGAGAAATCACTGAAAACCCAAGTTCAGGGGGTCTTTCCTCACATGCTGCAAGGCTGTTTGAGCGTTACCCAAGTTACGCCTGGCAGTTTGTGCTCGGTCCCTTTTTTTTATTAGTAGGGCTGTTCATGCTAATTTTCCTGTGGAAGGAACTAACAGACAGGGAGGGTAGGATTCTGCTCGTTGCCGCCGTACTAATTATTGCATTTGCCTTTGGCCTGGATTTCATCGAAGGTCTTGACGCAGACCACGGATGGAACGTTTTTTCGCTGATTAAAGAAAGGCTTTCCCTCGGCGACTACACTGTGAGCCATTTTGCAAAGTCTCTGGAGGAGTTTTTAGAGATGTTTGCAATGACGCTTCTCTGGGTTGCATTTCTCCGACATTTCACGAGCATTGCAAGGGATAAATTGATTATCTCCTTCTCATCTAATTGAAGGCGATAGCTTCTTAACTATTAAGTTCAATATCTTTAAAACCTTAGTCAAAAGTGATCCAATGATAGTTGAATACATTTCTAATCTTAATAACATTAAACGAAAGCATCTTTACCTATTGCTTGCGTTAATTGTTGCTTTGGGTTTTTTGATTCGTTACAACCCTTTTCTACATCGGCTGACCCTTGGCGATACATACTATCAATTCAGCATTATTAAATCTATTTTGCAGAATGGAGGCGCCCCTGACAGGCTTACGCTTGCCTCATTTCCAGAGGGCAAGAGTCTGTCCAATGCCCCTCTGCTGCTCCCCTATTTCATCGCATATACATACAAGCTTTTGCAGCCCCTTGGCACGTCTTTAACAGGATATATGATTGTTTTCCCAGCCTTCTTCGGAGCCTTAGCTGCTGTGCCGCTCTATTTTTTAAGCCGCGAGTTATTCGACACTAAAACAGCAGTTCTCACATCACTCATCTACGTCGTTCTCCCAGCATCAATCGAGCGGACATTCGCAGGTTTTGTGGAAAAAGAAAGCCTTGCCGCAATCACAGTGTTCATCTGGCTTTATCTATTTATCAGATCAACGAGGGAGCTCGACTTATCAAAGCGAAAAACCCTCATCCTACCAGTTCTAAGCGGCCTCTTCATGGCGCTTTCACTATACACTTGGAGAGGGGTCTCATACTTCATTTTGCTCATCGCTATCACCGTTCTAATCCAGGCTGTCACAAAGCCTGATGAAAAACTATCACAAACCACCGCGATAATGGCGTTCACCGGATTTACAATAATCCATTTTATCAGTCCAAAGACATTCTCCATTGAAAACATCTTCTTCTCATTTCGCTATGCCCCGCTGACATATGTTTCAATCTTGGCGCTTGCACAACCCCTATCAAAACGCATTGAAAACACAGTTAATAAAAAGATTCGACCGCTCCACCTCATCGGGCTTTTCCTAGGGATCTTTGTTCTTCTAATCTTTGCACTGAATCTTCAAAAGGAAGCTATAGGCCTGGTAAAGTCGCTTTCTAATCAGCTTACCACGGGCGGATCTGAAACTGCTGTAGAAGCTCAACGGGCTACAGAACAGGGATACACATTCTCACGAAACCCCTTTTCCTTTATGATTCCTTTTGTTCTAATCGGAGCATATTATTACTTTAAAGAGGGAAAGAAAAATTTGAATTTCAACTGGTTGTTTGTTGCTGCGTGGTTAATAACCTCCGCTTTTGCAGCATATTTACAGGCGCGTCTTTTTTTCATACTTGCACCTGCCGCCTCAATGATGGTTGCCTATGGATTTTTCAACTTGCTTAAGTCTGCATCCAGCAAGTCTGGAGCGGAAGGCAAAGAAAAATCCATGGCTATTGCAAATATATTGGTTGTATTACTTCTTCTTTCTGTTTACGGCACTATCTCATCAGAAGTGGGTTTCGCAGGAGAGTTGAAGGAATATCATTCCGAAAGAACCGAACACTGGGAGAATGCCATGGAAGCATTGAAAGAAAATTCCCCTGAAGACTCTGTTGTAATTGCCTGGTGGGATTATGGATATGTCATACAGGGACTTGGAGAACGAGCTACAATCGCAGATCCAGGGGGCGGTACTGAAAGACGAAAGGATATTGCAAAGATTTTAACTTCAAACGAGGATGATGCACTGGAAATAATTGAAAAATACAACAAAGATGACAAACCCGTCTATGTGATCGTAAGCTTTGAAGAGTTTATGCTTGCAAACACGATTAACTTCCGGGCCGATGACGGGATGTATTTTTATAAGAATACCATTGAAAAATCAGGCAGCCGTGAGGTGGATGAGCGGGCGATCGATGACTTTCTAGAGGTAAACAACATTGAGTCCTACGCGATTGAAAACATAGGCAATCACTGGCGGATATGGTTTACAGGGTTTGTACCGGCTGGAAACGATGAGTTGCTGCCAGACCCGGATATGAAGAATAAACTGCTTCCCAAGATGCTGCCCTTCAACACCGGCGCGGGAGCAGGACTTGACCGTTTCAAGCCAGTCTACAACGACGACAGCAACTACATCTTCATTTATCAGATGGTGTGAAAAAAGTTGGGTTATCTAAACATCATCGAATCATGCTCAGAAACCACTGGTTTGCTTTGAGAAATTGATCCTGCAAGTCTGTCACGGTCGCGGTGAATGGATTCGATTAGTAGGCTTGCAATTCTCTGGATAAGCTCTTTTGGAAGCGGGCTCCCGCAGCTCGGACAGCTGATGTCTGTTTTCGACCTCTTTGACTCAAGGATTCCGCGGTCAACAAGATACCGACGATCATCCTCTGAAAAAAGACCGCAACCATCCATCTCAACAAAAGTTTCCCTATAATCTTCAAGACCCATAACTATCATTCTCAAACACGAATCATGTTAACAAATCCCTATTGAACGAGCTATTAAAACCTTTCCACTCCACTTTTTTACGCCAGTTGGCGCTATCGCTGAAATGTGGGGGGGTTTTACATTCAAACATTGATATTTCTGATTCTCTGAAAAGTGGCTTCATTCTATATATGCAGAGGAGGAGATTAGGGAGAGATGAGGGTATATTTCCATATCAAGTGCATCATGAGGCTTAAATCGGCTTAGAATAAGGATTTTGTTGTATGTTCCGAATTATCTGTAAACTAGGAGTAATAACCTAATTCTAAATTATGTCAGCGCTATCGCTAAAGTGCTGCAAAAATCTGGGCCAATCCACCCTTTTGCGCCAGTTTGCCGCTGATCGCAAAACCGCCGCAAAAGCGCGGCCGGAAAAAAAGGGACCACCTCCAATCGAACAAAAACGTTCGATTGATATTTTTTCTAATCCAACAATCTTCGGAGCGTTTTTACAAGGAAAAACACGGGTTTCTTCCTTCACAAAAAGGAAGATGCATCGGTGTCGAGCGGCTGCGCAGGAAGCTCTGCACCCCTTCTTTTCTATGGAAAAGAATTTGCATATGCAAGTGTCCTACCCACGCTCCCTTCTCCATTACAAAGCAATGCTTTGTATAATTCGCAGGTGAATTAGTGTCTCATGGAGATTTTTCATGAAGTGGAAAATCGAGTCTTTTGGATGCCTCATAAGCTTTGGCTCATATTATCCGTGTTATGTGATAAGTCTTTTCTACACAGAAAAGGATTGCAGGAAGGGTGAAAAATGGGCCCGGAGGGATTTGAACCCACGACTACCTGGTTTCTCACATTAGTTCGCAATTAAATATTGCTCACCATTGTTATGAGCCAGGCGCTCTGCCAGGCTGAGCTACGGGCCCGCTGTTATTTTCTGTTTTGATGTGGGAGGGGGAAAATCTGATTTTGTCTATTTAAATAGGTTTCGTAAGCCTTGTTTTCTAGAGGTGTTTTTACGCCTTTTTTGTGATGAATTCGTGGTGAAGTGCTTGGGCTGCTTTTTTTGCGTCTTTTTCCTCTACTACGCAGGAGATGTTTACTTCTGACGAGCCCTGAGCGATCATGAGCACATTTACATCAGCCTTTGAAACAGAGGTGAAGAGTCTTGCAGCCACTCCTTTTGTGCCTTTCATTCCAGCGCCGATTACAGCGATTATGGCCACGTCGTTGTTATAGTCAACTCTTCGCACAATGTCTCTGTCTGCGAATTTTTCTGTTACAATGTTTATCGCCTTATCCAGGTCCTGCGACTCGATAACGATTGAGATGTTTGCCTCTGACGATCCCTGAGATATCATGAGTATGTTTATCTTTTCCTCTGCAAGCGCGCTGAATGTTTTCGCCGCAACGCCGGGAACGCCGATCATACCCACACCTGAAATTGTGACAAGCGTTGCATGAGTCATAACACTTACTGCTTTTACAACTTCGCGGGCTTTTTCCTGATCTTTTACAATCAAGGTTCCAGGGCCGTCAGGGTTGAATGTGTTTTTCACCCGCACGGGCACGCCTTTTTCCATAGCAGGCTCGATGCTCTTTGGATGCAGCACCTTGCCTCCGAAGAAGGCCAGCTCCATTGCCTCGATATATGATATGACAGGGATTGTCTGCGCCTCAGAAACAAGCCTGGGGTCGGTTGTCATTATCCCGTCTACATCAGTCCATATCCAGACTTCCTCGGCATCGATTGCCGCCCCCACAATCGCCGCCGTATAGTCTGAGCCTCCCCGTCCAAGCGTGGTTATCCGCCCCAATGTGTCTCCTGAGATAAAGCCTGTTACCACCGGTACAGAGTCTTTGAGCAGGTTTTCAAGCCGCTGCTTAACCGTTTGCATGGTTGACTCCCAGATCGGCGATGCCTTCTCATAGCGTGAATCAGTGATAATTCCAGCATCGTATCCTGTGAACCACACTGATTTTACTCCGCAAGTGTTCAGCGCCCCGCTCACAATTGGTGCTGAAAGCCGCTCGCCAAATGAGACCACGTAGGCAGTTGATCTTGGTGTGAGCTCGCCCACATATCTGATTCCGATGAGTATTTTTTCAAGCTCAAGCGAAAACCGCTCAAGTTCCATTAGAACAAGCTCAAGGTCTTTTTCAGAAAGCAGCTCGCGTGCAACCACTCTGTGCCGTTCAAATAACTCGCTGATAAAAGATTTTATCTCCTCCTCGGTCAGCTTTCCTTCTGAGATCTTCTGCGCCTGGCTGAAGAGCATGTCCGTAACCCCTGCAAGCGCTGAAACAACGACCACAACTTCATCGCCGCTGCGGCTGCCCACAATCTTGCACACACCCGCAATCCTCTGAGCATCCGCCAGTGAGGTGCCGCCGAACTTCATCACAAGCCTCATGGCATCCAACTACAAACTAGCCTGATATAAACCTTTTTAATCCCCCTATACCAATAATAAGGCATATGAAATCATCAACCGCTATTTTGCTTGCTGATATTATCGTGGATTTTACCGCTATTGCAGGGTTTTTATATCTCATGTCCCAAGGCTATTTCACAGGGCTGGAAGGAGAGAGGCTCAATATATTCTTTCTAATCACAGGCGCGGCGGGCCTGACACTGACAGGAATTACGGTTTACCTGCTCTTGAAAAAAGAATAGGTCACTCCCCTTCAAGGATGCTGTCGATTATTGCCTGCAGATTGTCGGATGATGTGCCTGTGGCCTTGATGTTGCCGTCAAGTACAAAGGTGGGCGTTCCAGTCAGCTTGTAGCTGTTTGCAAGTCTTCTATTTGATTCTACAAGTGAAGCTTTGGAACGGGAGCTAAGAGCATCAGAAAACGCTGCTCGTTCCAGCCCAATCTTTTCAGCAATGTCTGCAAGGATTTGTACCTTTGTTATGTCGAGATCCTCTTCATGAAAAGCTGTAAATAAAGCGTCTTTCATCTCCTCTCCCTTTCCAAAATCCTTTGCGATTTCGTAGGCTTCAAGAGGAGGTATAGAACTTTCACGCAGAGGAATACCCGTATCTATCAACTCAACTTTATCGCCGTATTTATTTTTCAAAGCCGGCCAAGTGTCTTTATGAAAGGCGTAACAATGAGAGCATGTGAAGTCAAAAAACTCAATAAGTTCCACCCTGCCCTGGACATGGGTGCTGGCTTTATCTGAAAAAAGCATGTATTTACCAGCGATATCCGCGGGAGGCGGGGTCTCAAGACTGTTGTCACCTCCACTGCCAAAAATGAAATAACCTGCCAAAATAAGGACAATAACCCCTGCCAAAACAAGCTTTGAATTAGAACCGCCGCCCTTTGAAACAGGCTGCGCAGCCCTCTCCAAACGCTCCTTTTTCTTCCACCTCTTCTTCGCCATAGAATGAACAAAAAACGCTTAGCAATTATAAATATTTCCCTCCACCTTTTTCCCTCGATATGCGCCTTTGGCTATATCTCGGCAAAAACATGGTCGAAAAAGAGACCCCCGCAATCGAACGAAATATTCGATTGAAGTTTTATTATTTCATATCTATTGGATGGTTTGCCGAAGACAAATTCGGGTTTCTTTCCCCACTCTAAAAGCATGGCTTTTAAATTTCGTGTAACGAAGTGGGAGTTCTTTACATGAAAGAAAGGCTGACAGGGAAAGATTGATAAACTCTTTCTTTAAAATTGGGGGGATGAATGGTTTTCATGAGGTTGAGGATTACAACAGTGATCTGGACTTTGTTGAGTCTGAAATAGTCATGATCGCAGGGAGTTTTGCACCTCATCCACTGGGAACTGCTTTTAAGGAGCTGATTGCGGTTGGTGGAAAAAGGATACGTCCAATGCTTGTAGTGCTCTCTTTTCGCAGTCTTAACGCGGAGAGAGACATCTCTTATGCGGCGCCTATCGCGGTTGCAGTTGAACTTATTCACACAGCAACCCTTATACATGACGATATAATTGATCGCAGCTACAAGCGCAGAGGCGTTGAAACAGTGTTTAAAAAATGGGGTGAAGAGGTGGCGATTCTTGCTGGGGATCTGCTTTTTTCAAAGTCCTTCGGCCTCGTGGGAGTGCATGAGATAAACGAGCTTACAGAGATTATTTCAAATGCCTGCATCCGGCTTACAGAAGGTGAGATGCTTGAGTACCGGCACACGCAGAACCTGGGGCTTACAGAGGAGGTGTATCTTGAGGTTATCGAGCGTAAGACAGCGACTCTTTTTGAGGCCTGCGCGCGCTGCGGCGCGCTGCTCGGCGGCGGCAAGAAAGAGGAAGTCAATGCCCTGGCCAAGTTCGGCAACTACCTTGGCGTAAGCTTTCAGATAATCGATGACGTGCTTGATCTCACTGCTGACGACAAGTTCGGAAAGCCCAAAGCAATCGACATCCGCGAGGGCAAGGTTACAATCGCCGTTATCCACTCGTTGAAAAACTCCTCCCCTGAAGACCGGAAAACTCTTGAATCCATTATTAAGAAAAAGGTTAAGAGTAAAAATGACATTAAAAAGGCAACAGAAATCATCACCGGCTCAGGATCGATTGACTACGCCTTTAAACGGGCAAAGTATTATTCTGAAAAAGCAAAAGAAGAGCTAAAAATTCTGCCTGAATCAGAGCCAAAAAATAAGCTTTTAAAGATCGCTGACAGCGTTGTGATCAGGCCTTTCTGAGAGTGTGAAAGTATGGTTGAAGCCGTTGATAACTCGCTAATGGAACTTCTTGAAAAAGAGATAATCGAGATACTTGATGCAAGAGAGCATCCCAAGACGCTTTACGACTATATGCGGTATCATCTGGGCTGGATGGATGAAAATCTCAAACCTATTGACCTCTATCGGGGTAAACGGTTCCGGCCTATTCTCTGCCTGCTCGTTTATTACTCGCTTAGCGGTGTCTATGACAAGGCACTTCCAGCTGCGGCCGCAATCGAGCTGATACACAACTTCTCACTTATCCACGATGACATTGAAGACAGGGATGATGAACGCAGGCACAGGTCAACTGTTTGGAAGATCTGGGGCGACGCACAGGCGATAAACGCGGGTGACGGTATGCATGTCTTGGCAAACCTCGCAGCGCTTAGGCTTCGGGACAAGATAGTAACAGATTCAAAGGTGCTTGAAATCCTGGGCATACTCAACGAAACAGTGATTGTTCTCTGCGAGGGGCAGTATCTGGATATAAGCTTTGAGACCCGTCGGGATGTTACAACTGTCGAGTATCTAGACATGATCTACCGCAAGACAGCTGCTCTAATCGAATCTGCCGTTGTGACCGGCGCGGTTCTTGGAACTGAGGATAAATCTGTAATCGAGGATTTCCGCACCTTCGGAAGAGAACTTGGAATGGCCTTTCAAATCCGCGACGACATAATCGGCACATGGTGTGACACAAAGAGCACAGGCAAGCCTCAGGGATCAGACATTGAAAACAAGAAGAAAACGCTGCCAGTCATCTACACATTTGAAAACTGCAGCCATGATGAGCGGTCAATGCTTGACGAGATCTATGAAAAGGCTGTTCTCAACAGGGCGGACGTGGACTATGTAATCAAACTCATGGACTCAAAAGGCGCCTATGACTATGCCGTTGAAACCGCGTCGAGCTATGAGAAAAACGCCCTTGCCGCGCTTAAGCGAATCAAGCTGGACACTGAAGCTGAGGAAAAAATACTCAACCTCACAGACTTTCTTATCAAACGAGATTATTAGCTTCTTCTTTCAATAGCTTGTACACGATGCTGTCCACAAGCGCTTCAAAACTCGCCTCAATTATGTTTTCTGA
>QIDD01000023.1 GCA_003230355.1 Methanobacteriota archaeon | reverse complement strand
GTTCTGTTTGAAACCAGCAGGTGGAAGGAATCAGCTTATCTCTGGTTTTTGGATTTGAATCTATTGGATGTGCCCGTTGTGTTTACCGAGGACGCGTCAAATCCCGGCATGTTCAGCAGTGTGAAATCGGATGGGCGCATGTCTGATCTGCCCCGCATCCCAATTGAGGGCGGCTGCACTATTTCTGAAAGCGTTGAAACCGATGAGATAGCGTTTACAACAAACTGCATTGGCGTCCCCCACATAGTCAAGGTATCTTATTTCCCGAACTGGAAGGTCGAGGGTGCTGACAAGATCTATCTGGTCTCGCCGTCCTTTATGCTTGTAATCCCAGATCAGAAGCAGGTGCGCATCTACTACGGCAGGACCTTTATCGACACATTCAGCCTGCTTCTCACAGTGCTGGGACTTGTGCTGCTTGTGCTTCTAGTATTTGGAAAAAAGATGAGCCCCCGCTTCGATGAGGCCTTTTTAACGCAGAAAATGGTTGATCTGCTAGTGGGCCTTGAAAAACATAAAAAATGGATAATTCTTACAGCCCTGATTTTGATCATTGGACTCAGCCTTATGCACTATTCCAATAAGAGTGAGGCCAGGGTTCTAGATGACCGCTTTGGAATGGAGCTCGCCCTTGCCACAAAGAAATACACCACCTGTGACGTGAGAATAAATGACCCACTCATTAAAGAAGAATGCTTCAAGGAAGTGGGGATCGCGACAGGCGACTACAACCTATGCGACGTAAGAATCGAAAATCAAGCCCTGAGAGATGAATGTTTCAAAGAGATCGGTATAACGACAGGAGACCTGAACCTCTGCCTTGTGAAGATCACATCACCGGAGCTGAAAGCAGAGTGTAATGAGGAAATTAAAAAGACGCGTGCTTCAGGGACGTAGCAGTGCAGACAGTTGAGCAGAATTTCTGTTTAACCCCTTTCGTGTCAAAAAAGCTAAAGGAGGAATTGAGTTATCTAGTTGCCCTGTCGAAGGTAAAAATATGCCCCAACCACTGCAGGCACACCCTGGCCCATTAAAAGAAATATTATTGATAGTGAAATAGCGTTGTTTTGCGATACACCGACCAATGCGAAGAGAAAAACCAGTGCTGCGTCTCGAGTCCCTATTCCAGAAAAGGTGATCGGGAGGAGTGCTGCAACGACTGCAATCGGTATGGCTAGCGCCACAAATGAAAAGTGGATGTTTTCACCAAGTGCTAAAAGGATAAACCATGCCTGGAACAAAACCGTGACCCAAATAAAAAATGATAGTGTAATCGACGAAAACATTAGTACCGGCTTGCTTCGAAGATTCCCTGCAAGGTCCATAAAATCCTGATAAACCTGTTCTCCATCATCTTTCCCCGGTTCCAGCCTGACCGCTTTTTTCAATAGAAACCCGATAAATTCAATGATTTTCTTTAAGATGCCTCCCCTCGTTATAAGATAAAAAATCAGCAGACCAAGTAGTGGGATGATGAGTATCGCGTGAAAGGAATCTAATATACCCTCCCCCCGGTTGAATATGAAAAAATACAGCATACCGAGGTTAGCAACCGATAGTAGGACAAACAAATCCATCATTCGGTCAATGAACACCACTCCAATAGAAACGCCGTATGGCACCTTATTATGCCTTGAGAGATAATATGATCGGATGAAATCACCTGCCTTTGAAGGGGTTAATAGGGCAAACAAAAAACCGATGTAGCAGATGCGAATCAAGTTCGACAAATGGATATTAATGTCATTGCCCTTGAGTATCGTTTGCAGGCGTGCTGCCCGTAAATGCATGGCTGGAAATGTGAGCAATACTGCACTTAGAAGGTAAATTGGGTTTGCGCTGGATAGGCTTTCTAAAATGCTGCCCGGCCCTATCTTCCACACTAGCGCTGCAAATATAACCACTCCAAAAAGAAGCTTCAGCAGGGTCTTCTTATTAAACATCTCATAGCACCTTAGCGTTGGAGCAGGCTTTATAGCACAACAACTTTAACCTTCCTTTCTTAGCACAAATATGTTGAGAAAACAAATCGGAGCATGTGCAAGAAATCTGTTAAGAAACTTATGAAGCCAGATGACTCTACTGGGATACAAATAAGTCAATAACGAGGATATTGGAAATGTGGGGAATATCCCTTTTCGGCTGATTATATTGTAGCCGTTAGCGGTTATCAATTCTATAAATTCGCCTATGGGCCGATCCCCCTTATGCCGGTCAATGCTTGATGTTCTAAGGAGTTTTCCTAGAAATAAAAAAGTTATCCTAGAAGTGAGATGGGCCAGGTTTGGCAGCGAAACAAGCGCTTGGCCGTCGTCCTTCAGTATCCGGTGAATCTCCGAAAAGGCTTTTTCCTGGTCCTCAAAATTCAGGTGCTCTATAACATCCAGGGCCAGCACGTAGTCAAAGGATTTATCCTCAAAATCCAGCTTGGTGATATCCCCTTTTAGGACGAGGCCGGAAGAATAATAGTTATAGTCTACGCCTATTATGTCGTATCCCTTGGCTCTGTATTCCTCCACAAGGACTCCTTCACCGCACCCTAGATCGATTATTTTGGATTTCTTTGAAGCGCCATCGAGATATTGTTTGATATAATCCATCTTCCCCACATAGATGGGGTAGTATCTCCAGTTCTGGTCAATCTCTCTGTGGTAATCCCCCTTAATCTCGTATTCGCCCTGTTTGCTCTGAATTTTCCCTTGCATGTTCAAAAGTCCGAAAACACTAAAATAAATTTACTCTAAAATCTCCTTCACAGCATAGGGCGTGGTATTGTGCACCCGATAATATATCCTCATCAGAATTTCGGCTATAATTCCGAAGATTAGGAATTGAATGCCAAGTATTATCAAAAGCACGCTCAAGATCAGTAGCGGTCTGTTTGAGAGGCTGATGCCGTAAAATATCTTCGCAACCGTTAGGTATCCTCCAATAATAAATCCAGCGAGGAATGTGAGGAGCCCTAATCCGCCAAAGAGGTGAATCGGTCTTGATAGGTATCTGTTCAGGAAATAGACTGTGAATAAATCTAGAAAACCCTTAAACAATCTTTTCGTGCCGTATTTTGTTTTGCCATGTCTCCGCGGTCTGTGTTTAACCTTTATCTCCCCAGTATTAAATCCGCGGATAGCCAGTATCGCCGTTATATACCGGTGCATCTCGCCATAGAGGTTCAGCCCATCAAAACACTCTCGTTTATAGATCTTGAGCGAACAGCCTGAATCATGTATCTCCTCTTTTATCAGAAATCTCCGCAGAGTGTTGGCGAAGCTTGAAAATATCCTTTTAAAAAATGTGTCCTTTCGATCAACCCTCCATCCAGACACAACATCATACCCTTCTTCAATCTTATATAGAAGCTTCGGGATATCGGATGGGTCGTTTTGTAGATCTGCATCCATTGTTATCAAGTATTCGCCTCTTGCCAGCTTTATCCCTGCATCCCATGCAGAGGTCTGCCCGAAATTCTTTGTAAACTCGATTAACTTAACATTTTCATCTTCAGCCTTCAGTTTCTTAAGCTCTGATAAGCTGTTATCTGTGCTCCCGTCATCGATAAAAATTATTTCATATCCTGCGCCTAAAGCACTCAAAGAAGCCGCTAAGCTTTCATGAAGGAGGGATACGTTTTCCTCTTCGTTAAAGACCGGGATGATTACAGAAATCTTGACATCACTCATAACTTGGTTTTCCCTACAATTTCAAATAAGATTTATAAAAGGATTTAAATAAATTTGGTTCCAATTCACACGGTATCGAGGAAGAAAAGAATGAAAAATCCTTCAAACAGGTTATTATGGAATCATGAGATTTCAATGCCCTCAAAAACCAGGCTAAAGGAGACATACCTCCCGATTTCAATCCTCATATCGATGATGCTTATTTACTCAATAGTTCTTATCCGAATGACAACCATTAAACACAATGGCTTCGGAACCTCAGGATTTGACATAGGGATCCTGGACCAGGGGACATGGCTACTAAGCCAGGGAAAATATGCCTTTGTAACTGTAAACGGGCTCCACATTTTCGGCGGCCACGTACGCCCAATCCAGCTTTTGATAGCGCCCCTATATTGGATATGGGATGATATCAGGATTCTGCTCGTAATACAAACTCTCGTTCTCGCAATCGGAGCTGTTCCAATATATCTGATAGCAAAAGACAAGATAGGCGATAAATGGGTTTCACTGATCTTCCCATTCTCATATCTATTGTACCCTCCGCTTGAGTACATGAACCTCTGGCAGTATCATCCCGAGGCATTGGCCACGACATTCATCCTCTTCGCTTTTTACTTTGTTACAAAACAAAAGTATTCAGCATCCTATTTGTTCAGCTTTCTGGCACTGCTTACTAAAGAGGATGTGGGCCTCGTCGTATTATTTTTAGGCGGCTATATTTATTTCAAACACGACCGGCGGGCAGGCATAATTACAAGTGTAATGGCTGTTTTCTGGCTCATATTCGCCTTTAAAATCGTGCTTCCATACTATAACGATGTTGGATCCATGCACTTGAATTCGCGCTTCTCACACCTGGGCTCCGGCCCACTTGACGTGATAAAAAACGCGATATTCAATCCAAAACTGTTCATAGATTATGTCTGGACTCCGGCAAAAAGATTGTATATCTTTCAACTCCTTGCTCCCGTTGGCTTTCTTGCGGTCCTAAGCCCGTTAACCCTGCTTATAGCCACCCCAACTGTGGCCTCAAATCTCCTTAGCAACCACTCTTACATGCACTCGATAAGATACAATTACATCGCATTGATCGTGCCTTTTATCTACATCTCGACAATTTACGCCTCCGCCAAACTGATGAGAAACCGCAAAACCAAAGTCCTGATTTCCCTTCTGCTCATTCTGTCCGCGGGCCTAACAAATTATTACTTCATGTCTCCCTCACCATTTTCAAAGAGATCGTTGGACAAGTATTTTGGCTATCAATATCCAAGCCGAGTTGCGTTTACAAATGAGGCGATAAGCCTCATCCCGCCAGATGCGTCTGTCTCGGCAACACCTTTTTTTGTGCCCCACCTGACACATCGAGAGAAGATATATGAGTTCCCAAATCCCTTTAAGCTATCTTACTGGGGGATAAATGGGGAAAATCCTCCGCCTAAGGATGTTGAATATGTTTTGGCAGACACAAATCGCTTCAACAAAGAAGAGAAAATGATTTTTGATCTTTTATTGGATGAGACTTTATATGCTAAAATTTTTGAAAAGGGCGGAGTCGCCGTACTAAAGAAGGTGTTTGAAGGAGATTTAGACAGAAAATATGAAAAGGTCAAGATACAAATGGATCCAAAAATTAAAGATCTGGCTGTTGAGAGAAAAAATTATCCAACTTGTGATAAGGTTGTGACACCGAGGATTAGGGAGGAGTGTTTCAAGGAAGTGGGAATTGTAACAGGTGACTACAATCTCTGCCACGTGAAGATTGTGTCTCGTGACCTTAGGGATGAGTGCTTTAACGAGATCGCATTGAATAAAAAAGAATACGCTGTTTGTGATAGAATTGGATCTGTAGAGATGAAAGAAGAATGTTTTAAGGAGGTGGGGATTGCGACAGGCGACTACAACCTCTGCCACGTGAAGATAAAATCTCAAGCCAGAAGAGATGAATGTTTCAGTGAAATCAGCATCGCCACAGGGGATTTAAACATATGCCTCGCAAATGTGGAGTCAGAAGCGCTTAAAGCCCAATGCAAAGAAAAGATCAGTCGCTTCTCTTCAGCCGCACGGTGAACCACAGTCTCAAAAGGTTTCTGAACCGATAGAATATCTCATTGTAAATGTTGAATCTGCTTTTGCGCCGGTCATCACAGAACACAGGGATTTCTATAATCGGATGGCCGCTTTTCTTTGCTTTGTACACCAGCTCTATCACATAGGATGAGCCGTGATCTATTTTTTCAACCCAGTCTTTGATCACCGTTTTTTTATAGGCCTTGGTTCCGATAGAATAATCCGAAAACCCCATACCTAATAGAAGTTTCACGAGGACGATAAAGCCTGTGCTTATGAATAATCGGACAATGGATCTTTGCTGCTCACCAAGTTTTTTCGAGCCTATAACGATATCGTATTTATCGAGTAGATTCAGTGATTCTGCGATAAATTTTATATCTGTGGTTAGGTCCACGTCTATAGAGATAAGGTTGTCATAAGCGGCCTCTTGAACAGCTTTTTTAAATGCTAGTCCCACACCTCTCTTTGGAATCGAAAAAAACCTAACCTTCCCTGGGAAGTCTCTTTCAAGCCCCCTACCCAGCCGGTCGGTATCATCGGTTGAGCCGTTGCTGCAGATGAGTATTTCATAGGGCTTCTCCAATCCGTTGAGATATGCTGCAAGCCGGGTTGTGTTCGCCTCGATTATTGCTTCTTCATTATAAACAGGAATTAAAATTGAAAACACCGGTCTCAGCCCCCCATATCCGAGCGTATCTCTTTAAAAGATGTTTTATTAATGTTTAAAAACGCCAGTGACAAGACAAAGGGCATAACAATTCCAAAGAAGCGGTAGATGAGAAGGATGGAAAGCGCGGTTTCAGTGGCCACACCGATTTTGGGGAGAAGCACAAGAAAACTAAGATCCATCGTTCCAAGCCCGGCTGGAAGAACCGAGAAAACCACGGCGATTGTGCTGATGCCGATTACGCCGAACATAAGGATAAATGACACATTAACACCCATTGAACGGGCGAGAAGCCATGGAAAAAGCGCCTCAAAAAGCCATGTTGCAGCTGTAAAAAAAAGCGTCAGAAGCGAAAGAGCAATTCCCCCGCTGGCCGATACAGGAGTAAAATATTCTACATAACGCTTCGGCACAAAGCGTTTGATAGAATTGAAATGCCTGAGAAAAAGCACAAAGAGCACAATAATCGCAGCCAGAAACAGCCCGATAGCCGCTGTAAACTCCCGCTGCAAAACAGACAGTGAAAATAAAAACGCGCCTGTGGCAAGCAGGATCATGTCAAAAAAACGCTCGAAAATAATCATGCCCAGGGCGCTGGAAATCGGCACATCCGCCCGTTTATTTAATAGAATTGCCTTCGAACCTTCGCCCACCCGGCCCGGAGTAAGGGTTGCAAAGGAGATGCCCACCATCTGCACAAGAGCAGCCTCAAGAAAGGGGATTTCAAAACCATAGATACGCACAACGATTTGGAAGCGGTAAATCTTCAGAAGCGCGGCTGCAAATAAAATCAGCGCGCCTAGAAGCAGATACACCCGATCAAGAGCTAAAAGCTCTCTGTAAACAAGACCCAGCTTCAGGCTGGAGAGCAGATAGCCCAGAACCGCGAGAAACACCACTGAAACAAGCAGCTGATACAACCGCGTACCCTTGAGCATAACACCTGTCTAAAAGACATCCCATATGAATCTTGCCTCCTAAGCCATTTGGAGATGAGCTGGGAAAACCATTTAATACTATGACCTGTTAGAATGGCCGTGGCGTGATATATTTGGACGAAGACAAATCCTCTGACACAATGAAAATGGTAGTTCTTGGAATCATCGTAGGCGTAGTGCTCGGCGGAGCCATCGGCTATATGTACGCATCTGCCTCTGGAGGCGCAGGCAAAGGAGGTCTTTCTCAGGAGGAAGTGACTGCCAAAACCCTTGACTTTGTAAATAATAATATGTTGCCGCCCGGCGCCACGGCAAAGGTTGAAAGCATAACCGACACAAGCGGGATATATCAATTTAACTTTACAATAAACTCTGCATCCGGCCCCATAAACGCGCCTGCCTATGTGACAAAGGACGCCTCGCTTTTCTTCCTTGAGCCGCCGATAAACATGTCTGCCCCGCTGCCCCCACCTCAGACGCCACCGGCCGGGAATCATCCGGACACGGGCGGCAAAATCAACATGGCAGCCCTGGTAGACGACGACCCCGCAGTAGGAGATCCCAATGCGAAGGTAATCGTAATCGAGTTTTCAGATTTCCAGTGCCCCTTCTGCGCAAAGGCAGTTCAAACCGTAAAAGACCTAAAGGAATTCTACGGTGACCAGATACTCTTTGTCTACCGGGATTTCCCAATCTACAGCATCCATCCCCTCGCCGGTAAAGCTGCTGAAGCCGCTGAGTGCGCCGATGAACAGGGCAAGTTCTGGGAGTATCATGACACCCTCTTCGAAAAACAGCAGGACTGGATTACAGGGGGAGCAGGAAAATTCAAGGATTACGCAGTTGAGCTTGGGCTTGACACAACCTCTTTTGGAGAGTGCCTGGACTCAGGCAAGTATACGGCTGAAGTGGAGGCTGATCTGCAGGCAGGAATTGCTGCCGGTGTTACTGGCACACCCGCCTTTATCATTAACGGCCAGACAGTTTCAGGCGCTGTTCCACTGGATATTCTCAAAGATATTGTTGACAAGGAACTGGCAAAGGCATAATAAAAAGAGAAGGGGTTTTCCCAATTCAAATCCCATGCCAGAGCCGAACTGACTATTTATTCTCAGCAGCCATCTGTTCACGGCCTGAACCGCGCGTGCAGTAGTAGCTCCATCGCAGCCCCATTTTCGGAGTGACCGGGCAGCCGCCGCAGAGACATCCTTTCTCCTCAGTGATCTTGCCGCTTTTTCCGGTTGAACAGAAAAGCAGCTCAGTCTCGCCTGTGCCGCTGTAGCTTGGACAGTTCCCGCAGAAAGTGGCGCAGATCTTTTTGTTAGCGTCCATTGCAGCCATCATATCCTCCTTGGACATTGCGGCCATCATATCCATCGATTCTTCAAATGAAACCATAGGCTTCACCTCCCAGAAAAATACTGTGCCTGCAGAATATAAATATTTATTCCCAAATCACAAGAGGGGAATTGTGAACATGCCTGTCCTTGGGCTGATCTAAAAAACCATGTCCGGCTGCGCCTTCTAGATTGCAGGCCAAGCTAAAGTTTATATAACTCACTTGCCCATATCATCTTCATGGCGGAGGTAAGTATAGTTCGATCAGCGCGGCCTGATGTGAAAAAGGCGCTGGGCCTTATAGGCTTTACACCAGGCGAATATGACCTTGTGGCGATTAAGCCCAATATCTGCGCTGCCATGCCCTATTACACCGGCGCTACAACAGATCTGCGCCTACTTGAAGAAACGATCAAACTCTTTTTGGACTGCTCAACGGAGGTGGTCGTAATGGAGAGCGATGGTTTTACGGATTCCGCAAGCATGGCCGCGGAGAAGACGGGAGTTTTAGAGGTTTGCAGCTATTTTGACGTGCCCTTCGTAAATCTGAGCAGCGACATCCAAATCCCTGTGAAGCTGGAGCTGCGCGCTTTAAATAACGTCAAGGTGCCGCGGACCTTTTTGAAGGCGGACTTCATCGTGAATCTCCCGGTTATGAAGACCCACATCCTGTCGATTGTAAGCCTGGGGATGAAGAACATGTTCGGAATCCTTCCAAGGCCCCGCAGCACTTATCACTCTAAGCTTAGCGACGCCATCTGCGACGTCTTAACGATTAGAAAGCCTGATCTCACCATTA
>QIDD01000022.1 GCA_003230355.1 Methanobacteriota archaeon | reverse complement strand
TATTATTTTCAAAACAGATCGTGACCATGCTTTTTACAGATGTATATTCGCAGGCCGTCCCCTCCTTTGAGATACTGGTTGTGGGAGCAGCTTTTCTAAGCCTATTTATGACGAATTCAGGCATATTCCAGGGACTCGGAAAGCCGGGCACGCCAATGAAGATACTGCTGCTGTTCGCGTCGGTTGACATCCTCTTGAATCTGATTCTCATCCCAGGATATGGGATTGAGGGGGCCGCGTTTGCCACGGCATTTGCAAGCATCGGCGCAGGTCTGGTTTCAACAGCGCTTTTGGCTGAATATTTATATGCGGCTAAGTAAACCTAAAAAAGACGTTTAGGGCCTGGGTTGAGGACGTTTTGGCCGCGATGGCGGATATTTAAACCCTAATAAGGGTAATCTTGGCACGGGTTTTGACATGTTCGGCACAGCTATTTTGACTGAAAGAACCTACTGCTATGGTTGTCACATTGTTCAAAACGCGGAGAAAACCCGGTCTCAATCCATCAACGCGCTGCAGGTCAATTTCCATGCTGCAGAGGTGGCGGGTTTTATGTGGAACTGCAACGCCTGCCATTAAAGGCATGGGCACGAGAAGAACCTTAAATTTATAGCCGGATATTAAAAAATCCAACATATATTTAAATACGAACAGAGAGTAGGCTTTAGGTGTCAGGTGGTCTAGTGTTTCAAAAGATAAAAGGGATGTTTAGCCTTGGAAGGATTTTAGGAGTCTTTAAGAAGAAAAAGACAATCAGCCTAGGCTTCTACGGCGCGGTTAACGCAGGTAAAACCACCCTTGCCAACAGGATATCAATGGACTGGCTCGGCGAGGAGGTGGGAGTTGTTTCAGAAATTCCCCATGAGACCAGGGATATTCAGAAGGTGGAAAACGTGAAGGTTGATACTGAAGCAGGCTCGCTTAACATGAATATCATCGACATGCCGGGAATCGCGACACAGGTTGATTTTAAGGAGTTTGAAAAATTCGGGCTCACCGAGGAGGAGTCAAAAAACCGTGCCAAGGAAGCGACCAAGGGCGTAATCGAAGCAATCAAGTGGCTCAACAACGTGGACGCTGTTCTGGTTGTGATGGACTCCACACGAGACCCTTATACACAGGTTAATATCACGATAATCGGAAATCTGGAGGCGCGCGACATACCTATGATTGTGATTGCGAACAAAATCGACTCTGAAGATGCGAGCCCTGAAAGCATTGAAAACGCCTTTCCACAGCACGTTGTGGTCCAGGTTTCAGCAAGCACCGGTGATAATATGGACGATCTTTACACAGCTATTCATAAGCATTTGACCTAAGGAGGAAGAGAGAGTTGGCGGCGAAAAAAAGCGGATCTGCAGGTAAAAAGAAGACCCAGAAAAAGAAGATGGCAAAGGCCAAGGAACGCGAGATCAGGCTGGACTTCATACCCTCTGAAATGCTTCTAAGAAAAAACACGGATGACAAATTGGAGATGATTCTTTCCAAGGTGAAGAAAAACATTATCGTCGTGCTTGAAGAGGCGCTCACACCTGAGGAGGAATCGATTCTAATCCAAAATGCTATGGAGGAGATTGATTCAAAGGATTTCTTTGGAATAGAGTTCTATCGGATGGGGCATAAAGACGTAGGGATATTTGACAGGCTTTCAAGTTTTCTCACCAAGCGCAGGTCCGGGATGACGATAGTAGGTCCCACTCGGATGGTTGAGGCGATTAAAAAGGAGCCGGATCATATTTCGGTGTTTGCGAAGGTCGGAGGGTAGGTGCTTTGCCTAATAAATGCACTAAATGCGGGAAGGTCTATGGAGAGGGGTCGGACGCGATTCTCACGGGCTGCGAATGTGGGAACCGAATGTTTTTCTATTTTCGCCGTGTCACCGATGAGGAGGTGGTTGAGCTCACTGAGAAGGGTGCAAAGGAGATTTCCGAGTCTGCAGGAACGCTTATCGGGATAAAGGATGGCGAACCTGTTCTCGACAAGGGCACTGACATCTGGAATATCAAGGTAAAAGAGGGTGTTTATGAGATTGATATTGCCGCGCTGCTCGGCGGTGAACCCCTGATTGTTGCAGGCGATGAGGGCAGGTATCTTGTGAGCCTTTCATCTGCTTTTAAAAGAAAGTCTGACAGGAGAGGGGGGACATGACCGACATGACCCGCCGCAGTCTGCTCCTCCTATTTGCCCTGTTCGCAGCATTGTTTTTGCTCCCAGGTGTTTCTGCTCAGGCCGTGGTTTCAAGTCATAATGTAAGCTTTGAGCTGCTTGAGGGACAGGTGTATGTAGTGGAGGCCCTTGTCTTTGTGAACCCAAGGAAAAGTGATGTCCACACCTTTGACGATGACCAGATCTTTATTCGGCGCAGTGCCAGTGAGATAACAGTTTCAGGCGTGCCCAGCATCGTGGGCGAGGATGCGGATTCGGACAGGATTACACTCCAGTTTTCAAAAAGCCCTATCTTTCGGTCGGCTGCTTCGAACACTAAGACTGTTACAATCACATATTTCACTAAGGGCTTCACATCCGAGATGGTTTTGGACAGCGGTGATTTGACCTATGTTTTTACAGGGAACATCCTGCCGCCAACCCCTGCCGGCCTTGAACCTGGCGCAACAAATCTACTTGTTACAACCGGCCCTGGTCTTCAGCTCGGATCTGTGCTCCCTGAAACAGAGCTTATTAATGGAACTGCGTCCTATCAAATATCGGCTGAAGAACGAATTACGTTTCCTGCCTTCAACGTGGAAATCCAGTATGCAGCCTTTGAAGAGCTGGCGCTTGCAAACATCGAATCTGCAAAGAGCACTCTTGATAAGGCGGAGGAGAAGGCAAAAGACGCTGAATCAGCGATTTCGAATACTGAAGTCTATGGCGCGAACACAACAAATGCAGAGCTGGATCTGGTCTTGGCGCGCAGCTTGATAAATGAGTCTCAAGGCTATATCACGGTTTCACAGGTTCTTCTCAAAGGCGGCGAGACGTACAACGCTTACAGATTCACAAACACCTCGGTGAACCTGGCTGGAGCCGCGCTTCAAAAGGCCTCTGACTCTTTGCGGGAGGCGAATTTTCAGTTCCAGCGAACACTGAATGAAAAGATATCTCAGCTTGAGAACATGACATCCACCACTGAACCCTCTCCCACCGAGACTGCTCCGCCCATGCAGACTCTTGAGCCTACACCCACGGTCACAACTGTGCCAGAGACCACAGCGCTTCCGCCAGGCCTAACACTTCCCCGTGCCCCGCCGGCCGAGACCCAGCAGACATCTGACACAGGAATCTCACTCACACTCATCGGATTGATGGCCCTGATACTCCTCATAATCGGTGCTACAGTCGCGGTTTCAGCTCGCAGACGCCGCCCCAAGCCTAAGCACGCTGCGGTAAATGACTTCAGGTCGATTTCGGACCTTAAGAAAAAAAGCTACAAAGACTTTGAGGAAAAAGTGGTGGACGTGAAAAAAGAGACGAACATCGCAGGAGAGATACGCAAGCTGAGTGCTGATAAAAAGAAGTTTGAGCTGGGCGTTGAAAACCTGAATAAAAAACAGTTCTCAGGCGAGATCAATGAAAGCACCTACAAGACCGAGCGCAGCAGATATGAGTCTGAGATAAGAAAGCTTGAGAAAAAGATTAAAAGCCTTGAAGCGCAGTTGCCCATTAAAGGCGGATTCGATGGACAGAGTAGCTCAGATAAAGATAGACCGAAATAGCGACATAACAGACGTTATCAACGAGTACAGGGCTGCAGGGGTTTTAGGCATGGGCGACCTTGCAAAGGGTGTAGATATCATTGAGGAAATGGTAAAAGGCGGGTCAACTGTTTTTCTCGGACTCGCAGGGCCCCTGGTTGCATCTGGGCTTCGAAACATAATCGCAGATCTCATCCGGGACGACATGGTGCAGGCTGTCGTCTCAAACGGCGCAAACCTTGTTCACGACCTGATCGAAGCCTTCGGGGGCGGCCATTACAAGGGAGCATTCACACTCGACGATGCAACGCTACATGACCAGGGTCTGGGCCGGATTGGAAACGTGCTCACAAAGACATCTGACTTTGAAACATTTGAAACCCGCATCCAAACTATGCTACAAGATATTGATGAAGGTCTTCGGGAAAACATTGGTGTCGCCGAGCTTACCTCAGAGCTTGGGAAGAGAGTTGACGACAATAAATCCATTCTTAAAACAGCCTATGAAAAAGGCGTGCCCATATTTTCGCCAGGGATAACAGACTCGATGCTGGGCCTGCAGATGTGGATGTATCAGCAGGACAACACCCTAAAGCTGAACGTGCTAAAGGATATGACCCTGCTTTCAGACATGGTGTTCAACGCAGAAGAGACTGGCGGCGTCTTCCTCGGCGGCGGCCTGCCCAAACACTATATAATGGGTGCAAACCTCCTGCGGGGCGGGCTTGATCTGGCTGTGCAGATAACCCTGGATCGGCCCGAAGGAGGCGCCCTCAGTGGTGCGCGGCTCGAAGAAGGCGTGAGCTGGGGCAAAATAAAGGACACAGAGAAAAAGGCCACGATCATCGGTGACGCAACAATGCTTTTCCCACTCATGATCTGGGCGGTTAGAAAAAGAATATAAACCCTTTTGGAGTTGTCTAAACTATGTTTGATGCTAAAGGATTTATCGAGGAAGCCATTGGCGAGATAAAAAGTCAGGTTGGCCGCGAGACTGCGATAATCGGCTTGTCCGGCGGGGTGGACAGCTCAGTTGCAGCGATACTTGTGCACAGGGCGATCGGCAAGCACCTTTTGGCCGTGTTTGTGAACCACGGCTTCATGCGCAAGGGTGAGGAGGAAGAGATAGTTCAGACATTCAGAGGCGATCTTGGGATGAACCTCGTGGCGATCAACGCGAAAAAGCGGTTTTTCAAATCGCTCAAAGGCGTGACCGATCCTGAAGCGAAGCGCAAGGTTATCGGCGAAATGTTCATTCAGGTCTTTGAAGAAGAGGCGAAAAAGGATGAAGCCGCATTTTTGGTGCAGGGCACGATTGCGCCGGACTGGATTGAAAGCGACGGCGGGATTAAAAGCCATCACAACGTGGCCGGCCTGCCATCGGGCATGGTGCTCAAGCTTGTGGAGCCGCTGAGGGATCTGTATAAAGACGAGGTTCGGGTGGTTGCGCGTGAGCTTGGCTTGCCGCCGTCGATTTCTGAGCGTATGCCTTTCCCAGGGCCGGGGCTTGCGATTCGGGTGCTCGGCGAAATCAGTGATGAAAAAGTGGATATTGTGCGTGAGGCAAACGCAATACTTGAAGAAGAGCTTAAGCGGGCAGATCTCAAGCCTTGGCAGGCTTTGGCCGCGATGCCTGAGGGTCGAAGCGTGGGCGTGAAAGGCGATATCCGCGACTACGGCTATGCCATTGTGGTGAGGGCTGTGGAAAGCATCGATGCTATGACCGCAACTTCAATGGAGATGCCCTGGCCCACGCTCAAAACAATCATGAAGCGAATCACACGTGAGATACCGGGCGTGACAAGGGTGCTCTACGACCTCACCGACAAGCCACCGGCAACAATCGAGTTTGAATAAGTGATAACGTTATTTTGAATTGACAATTTTTCTTAACCTGACTTTTATATGCATAAAATGCTTTGTGTCAGTGAATAAAAACAATAAGGAATGATCTGTGAAATGAAGATAGCGGTAATACTCGCTCACCCGAACAAAGATAGTTTCAATCACGCCATTGCAGAAACTGCTATTGACGAGCTAAAACAAAAGGGGCACGAGATTTGTTTTCATGATTTATATGAAGAAAAATTTGACCCAATATTACCGGCCAAAGAAATTCCCGAAGATGTTTCATTGCCACCTGAAATTGAGACGCATTGTAGAGAAATATCAGCGGTAGAAGGGATTATAATTATTCACCCTAATTGGTGGGGGCAGCCTCCGGCAATTCTAAAAGGATGGGTTGATAGAGTTATTCGTCCAGGTGTTGCATATGAATTCTTGGAAGATGATAAAGGGGGCGGTGTGCCAAAGGGTTTGTTGAAGGCCAGAACTGCATTGGTATTTAATACTTCAAATACTGCAACAGATAGAGAAAAGAAGGTGTTTGGAGATCCTCTGGAAACTATTTGGAAAAACTGTATCTTTGGGTTATGCGGCGTGAAAAACTTCTACCGAAGAATGTTCAACATCGTTGTTATCAGCTCAGAAGAACAGAGAAAAGAATGGCTGCAAGAAGTCAGGAAGATAGTGAATAAATATTTCTAGAAAAACAAACAGATACAGCACATGACAATGCATAACAATGGGGCGAACGGCTGACCTTCGGCAGGTTAACCTTGGCTAGCCCATCTGTCTCCGGTGGTCAAACCCTTCGCAGAAGTAAACTGATAGCTTTGAAAAGTTTTAGTGGGTTAATTTTTTATAATCCACCCTGAATTATCTTCTTATGACGAAAGGGGGTTTTGATGTGGTGAAGGATGAGATCAAGGATTTGTTGAAAAAAGAGGTTTCTTCGCACCTGGCAAGTGTTGCGCAGGAGGCGGCGAAGATCAAGATTGATCAGACCAAGCATTCAATGTTAAAAGCAGTAACAATGCTCGGATTCTTTGGTCTCGGCCTGCTTTTCATGCTCCTCGGTTTTGCCAAGTATTTGCCCACGATTATAGGCATATCCGAGGGTGCGGCGTTCTTTCTCATCGGCCTCATCCTGATATTGGTTGCCTTGATCTATCGTGCAGGCGGGCGCGGCTAAACCCCCAATAAATGTGGTGGTGTGACTAATTGGATATACGATACGAGCGTGTGCAGGTCGGGTCCGTGTTCTTCGGAGCCCTGATGATACTTGCCCTTCTCCTGCTTGGCTACCTCTTAAAACCAGTACTCAGCGCGCTCAGCCTCACATTAGTTCTTGTCTATCTGCTCCACCCTGTGGTGGGGCGCCTTGAACCCTATCTCGGCCGGCGCTGGCTAGCCATAACCGTAACATTTTTCTTCGTCCTCGTTCCGCTGCTTCTCTTCACCGTGGTTCTCACAACAACAATTGCATCAGAGCTTATCGCGCTTTCAAAAACCGATTCGATGAAAGATGTCTTCAGTGTTTTAGGCGAAAACTTCAAGGGATATCTGGAGATCCCGGATGGAGAGAGCCTGCCCACACTCGGCTACTCATCATTCACAACCCTTGGCGGCGCGCTCACCCAGGGTGCGGGATATCTCATCGCCTTTTTCAAAGTCCTCGGCGGTTTCCTACTGCAGGTCCTGCTCGGCGTGTTTCTAACAATATATATCCTCATAAAACAAGACTCGGTTTTCAATCTTTACCACGGTATCAGCAATCAGAAGATGAAGGATTTTTTTGCCTTCGTAGACGAGGCGCTCAAACAGGTTGTGTACAGCATGCTGCTCACATCGGTTTTCACAGGTGTTCTTGCAACCATCATCTATGTGATATTCAAAGTCCCCTTCTCAGTTCTCTGGGGCACAACAACAGGGCTTGTCTCACTCATACCTATCCTCGGCACATGGCTTGTTTATCTGCCGATAGCAGTCTATTTCTATCTCCAAGGCCAGACGCTTCTGTCACTCGTCTTTTTGGGCATATGCATAGTCTTTATTACAACTCTTCCCGACGTCGCGATAAGACCTATCATTGCAAGTAAAAAAGTCGATATCGGGCTCATTATCCTGGGTTTTCTCACAGGCACCCTTGCATTCGGCGCGGTGGGTTTTATCATCGGCCCGCTGATAATAATCGCCTGGACCGGTTTTGTCAAGATATTTCTCCTCCACGAAGACGGCGAAAAATAAAGAGATGAGGGAAAGTTTATTTCAGCCTCAAAACCTCAATGTTCTGGGGAGCCTTGGTTTCAGTGCGCATCGTTTTATAAAGCGAATATGCAAGTTCAGTGCACTTGGATTCTTCACCGTGGCATGTGAGAATACGTTCAGGCTTTTGGTTCAGCCGCTTCACATAGTTCATGAGCTGGTTGCGATCAGAATGGCCTGAAAAACCATCAACCGTGTGAGTGTTCATATTCATCTTTAAAATACGGGTCTTGCCGTTCTCCTTCATGGGCAGCTCCTTCCAACCCTTCTGAATCCTGCGTCCAAGACTGCCTTCAGCCTGATAACCTACAAATATAAGAGTATTCTTTTCATCCTCGGCAAAGGCCTTGAGATACTCCATCACCGGCCCGCCTGCAAGCATACCTGATGTTGCAAGGATAACACAGGGTTCGCCGTCGATTATATCCTGGCGTTCAGCCTGACCCTTCACCTTGTGAAACATCTCTGAGAGGAAGGGATTTCGTCCCTGATGAAATATCTGGTTTTGAAGTGTTCTGTTGAGATAGCTGGGATAGGTTGTGTGAATGCCTGTAGCCTCCCAGATCATACCATCCAGATAGACCGGCACTTCTTCGAGCACGCCCTGGTTTGCATATTCCTCGATTACAACAAGCATCTCCTGCGCCCTGCCCACTGCAAAGACCGGGACAATCACTTTGCCGCCTCGCAGAATAGTGTCGTTGATCTGCTTTATCATCTCATCCTCAGACTTTCGCCTGGGCTGCTGCACATCTTTAGACCCGCCGTAGGTGCTTTCCATGATCAGTGTCTCCAGACGGGGGAAATGGGCGTTAGCCGCGTCAAAGAGCCGGGATTTTTCATATTTGAAATCACCGGTGTAGGCGAGGTTGTAGAGGCCTTCTTTAATATGAAGATGGATCATGGAAGATCCCAGGATGTGACCGGCGTTGTAGAGTGTGAGGCGCACGTCAGGTGAGATGTCAGTTATCTCATTGTATTCAAGTGTAATGGAGTGTGAGACCACTTTTTTGATGTCGTTTCGAGTATAAGGCAGGTTCTTGCCTTCACGCTCGATAACATCCAGATAATCCCACTGCAAAAGATACATGAGATCTCTTGTAGGCGGCGTGCAGTAGACCGGACCGTCGTAGCCCATGTGATAGAGATAGGGTACAAAACCGCAGTGATCCAGATGGGCATGTGAAACGATTACCGCGTCCAGCTCTTGAAGCCGAAACTCCGGCATGTTGAGATATGGGAAACTGTGCTCATCATCGTTTGCCGCAACATTGATCCCGCAGTCAAGGAGAACCTTGCTTTCAGGCGTCTGAATATACTGGGCCATCCGACCAACTTCCCGAAATCCGCCGAGCACGCTCATACGCACCCACTGGCTCTTTGAAAACATTGGCCGGTGAATCCTTTTTCCAACCCTGCGCAGGATATCCTTTTTCTCATCACTTTTTTTAAGCTGAATAGTGCGGATGCTTTCAACGATTTTAGACTTGATCGGTGAAGCACGCACCACACGAGGCGTCCAACCCACTTTATCCCGTATCGCGTTGAGCGTTGACCCTGACTTCCCTATAACAAGACCCGGCTTTCCTGCCTCAATAATCACCTCGTTGAAAACAGAATCATACTTGATATCGGCAATACCCGCGTCCTCTGGAACAATTTTATTAATCTTTTCCGAGGCCTCCTCCGGGTCTGCGAGAACCGAGTTATCAGGCCTAAGAACAATGCGCTTTCGAAGAGTTCTGGCAAGCTCTTTAATTATCTCGCCGTTTGATGTAAAGGAGCTGGGATTTTTTGTGTAGATAACCACTTCCGGTCCTTCAAAGTCAACCTTGGTTACAAAGGACTCAGGCGGAATCTTCTCTTTAACAATCCTCTTTATCTCTTCAAGTGGGTCTGTAAAATCCATCGTAGTCTGCACCATTTTTTCCAGGGAAAAAATCAATTAGAGATGTGAATCACAAATCTGTTTTTTCATATCCGTTTTTAGT
>QIDD01000021.1 GCA_003230355.1 Methanobacteriota archaeon | reverse complement strand
TGAGATGACGCTTGCCAAGGACAGTTCTGCGCAGGTGGAGAACACCAATGCATGGGTTAAGTACAACAAGGATAAATACTTCGACATCGAAACTAAGAAGACCAAGACTTCAGTGAGCGGCACCAAGCTTAAGGCGAATAAGACGCCCTGGGACGACTTCCTGACAATGGATGTCACAGTGTCTGCAGTCGGCGGTACATGTGAAGCTCTAAACCTTGATGTAATCGACGATACAGCCGTTACATCTTCGGATAAGTCTGGCTACAACCTATTTGCTTTCGGCGGAGACATGGCTAACGCGCTCTCAGCCGATGCGGTGACTTCCGGTCTTTCCACTGCCCCATGGGCAAGTCTCGCTCCTGGAGTTGGTACGATCGAGGTTATTCCCGACGCCTTTGCAAGCGGCAAGTATCTGATAATCGGTGCTGGCTCGGAAAGGACGGGAACCCAGGCTGCAGCTGATTCAGCAGCGGCGATGGTCTAGAAGACGCAAACAAAGAAGGCGGCATCAAACGCCTTCTACCTTTTTCTTTTTTTCTTTTCTTTTTTTTTACTTTTCATTTCTATTTTAGTAAAGGTTTATATACCGCCTGAAACATGATTTTTCTCGGTGCATAATGAAGAAACTGCTAGTGTTCACAATTCTAATTATTTTACTGCTCTCTGGTCAGGTTTCGGCTAGTAATAAGGCTGATAATAGCCTTGAGTCACTCTATGCTGCTAATAAGGTGAACTGGGCGGTGCAGGTGGATGGAGTTTATCCTGAATTAGTAACTGATAGCTCCATAGATAAGGTGGATATGAGGCCGGGGGTGAATGGTGAAAGCAAAACCTTCAAGTTCGATGTAACAAAGCCGGAAAATGTTGAAAAGTCCTATATCTATATTTTCACTGCAGCCTATGACTGTTTGGCTGTGGGGTGTGAGCCCTGGACAGTTCGATTCAACAGTGAAATTCTTGCTATTGGAGAACATTCGAGTTCTCAAGGCCCGAATCCAAGGGGCGACGGAAAAACCGGAACAGGCAATCGACAAACAATCAGATTTGAGGTTACAGATTATGTTGCGGATGGGGAAAACGAGCTTTACATACGTGCCGATGACTTTGACCCCACGAGCGAACAATATTATATATTCGGGGTGGTGCTTGTGACTTTTTATCAGGATTCAGAGCAGCACGAGATCTGGATGTATGACGGTGTTGAATACCTGGAGATAGATCTGGTCACTGATGACTATTATTATGCTGAATACCTTGGGGGGGCGACCTATCCCGCTGGAAGCATAGGGACACTCTACACTGTTGTAGGTATTGAAGACGATGATGGAAACGGCTTTGAAGAGGATGACGCGCTCTATTTAAACGACAACCTCCTTGACCCGCAGACCTCGAATTATCTGCTTGGAACTGAGAACTCAAGCCGTCTTGACATCCTGGAGTTTGATGTTTCTGATTATTTAGATGGTGATGACGAGATAAAATTCACATTCGCCGATAACTCAGTAGCTTGGCCGGTAACAGGGTTGGAACAGGATGTCCCGATTTATCCCAGTCTTTTCATCCTGGATGTGAGCAGCGCCGACACCTCGCCGCCGGTGGTTTCCTTTGCCACACCTGGTAACGGCTCCTCAATTGTTGGTGATAAGAATGTAACTGTCATAATCACAGTTGATGATGCGGATTCCACAGTTGAGCTTTTCATTGACGGAACTGCTGTAACACCTATAAAGACACCTGTTGATGAGTGGATGTATGCCTGGAATCTCGCAGACGCCTCACGAATCCTTCATAATCTCACAGCAGTTGCAACCGATTCAGGCGGGCTCAAGGGCTCTAAGACGATTTTTGTAGACGTTACCGTGCCAGCAGGCGAAACTACAACAACTACCACCACTTCATCAACGCTTTCAACAACTACGACTTTTGAAGGCCAGACCACTCTTTCCACCACATCAACCACATCCACTTCAACAACTACCACGACTACTACTACTCTGCCGCCGCCTGTTACAAGCCCTCCTGTGACCGAACCGCCTGTTCGTTCCGTTGATCTCTCAATCAACAGCCTCACCATCTCCACCGGTTCCAGCACACTTGAGCGCGGATCTGAGGTTACGGTCTATGTTCTGGCATCGAACTCAGGGGACACGCCGGTGGAGGCGACCATCGCACTCTACAGCGATGATGAAATCCTTGAGTCAAAGACATCTGACATCGGCGCCTATGAGGTGAAGGAGCGGGAGTTTCTCATCAGAGCAAACAGGCTCGAACCCGGCAGCCACAAGCTCATGGCAAAGATTCTAGTGCAGGGAGATGTGGTGATTGAAAACACCCCCTCTGACAATGAACGCTCAGTTGACATCGTTGTAGTCGAGAAGGGGAGTCTAACCGATTCAATGGGCCCCTATCTAAAGTGGGCGGCAATCATTGTCATCATTGCAGGCGTGGGAAAGATTATCTACACCTATGTTATGGAGAGAGATGAGGATTATCTCAGGTGAAATGAAGCCGCAGTTTTCTCTGACAAGTTTATTTTTCATTTTAGTATTGGTCTCAGTTTTAGCTGGTTGTTTGGGGCCTGACGCCGGCGAGGGGACGGTGATGTTTCTGCCTGACCAGTCGAATCGACGCTCGCCTGGCACACTCGTTTTTCCACTTGATATGCTCTGGAGCTATGAGACTGACGGTCTTGTCTACTCCAGTCCGGCAGTGCAGAACGGCCGAGTCTATTTCGGTTCAAACGACGGTGGAGTTTACGCCCTTGACGCCGGTGGCAAGAGGCTCTGGAGGTTTGGAACAGACCTTTTTATCTCATCTTCACCCGCAGTTTCAGACGGCATTGTCTATGTAGGGTCGTGGGATGCAAATCTTTATGCTGTGGATTCTGAGTCTGGAGACCTTCTTTGGAAGGTTGAAGTGGGCGCGGTTACCGGGAGTTCGCCTCTTGTTTCAGATGGCACTGTCTTTATCGGTGGAGGGCAAAATATCTATGCAGTCCGTGATTCAAAGATCCTCTGGAGCTATGAGACCGAGGCATCTATCACATCATCACCCGCATTATATGAAGGCACAATCTATATCGGCTCCTGGGACAAAAACCTCTATGCAATTGATTCGGCTAATGGGAGCCTTAAGTGGCGATTTCCAACAGAAGGCCTGGTCTATTCATCGCCTGCAGTTGTAGACGGTGTTGTCTATTTCGGCTCCTATGACGGGGGTCTATATGCGGTTTCAGAGGGCCTGCTTTTGTGGAAATACCAGACTGACGGCGCAGTCTATTCATCGCCAGCAGTTGAAGACGGCGTAGTCTACTTCGGATCGGCCGACGGATCTGTTTATGCTGTTAGCGGCGGCAGCCTGCTATGGACTTTTAACACTGGTGACAAGATTTTCTCATCGCCCCTTATAATCGATAACGCCCTTTTAATCGGGTCAAACAATGGAAAAGTTTATGCCTTAGATAAGAAAAATGGAAGCAGCATCTGGAGTTTTCAGGTTGAAGACGAGGTTGGCTCATCGCCTGCGGTGTCTGATGGCAGGCTTTATATCGGCTCCAGGGACAATAGGCTTTATGCATTTGGGTGAAGGATATGTTTGATCGTATGCGCGGCAGGGTGCTTGGAATAAATATTGTTGACCTACTCGTTTTAATTATAGTTGTTTTTGCAGTTCTATCTTATGTTTCAAAGCCTGATGAATCGATATATGGGGGGAATCAGATGTACTCGGCGATCCAGGATTTTCAGAGGCTTGATTCCAGGGGCTTTTTTGTGAAGGCTGAGATCAATGGAACCTATCTCTGGGACAACACACCCTTCAAAGAGTCAGGACTGCTTCAGGCGGCAGGCTCAGGCTTAAAACAACTGATGGAACGATATATGTTGTCGGCGGGGAGCGCGCCTATCTCGAAGACGTGGCTGCTTCAAGCATCAAGATGGAGCCTGTGGACAACTATCTGATTGTCTTTAACCTGGATGAGGGTTCATACAATGGATTTTCTGATCTGCTCACACGCTTGGAGGAGGTTAAATCTGAGATGAATGCAGACCACCTCTATATTGACATTGAAATCGCTGTGGACGCTTCCATGACACCTTCTGAAAGACAGGTGGTCAACAACAAGTTAGCCTCGCTTTATCTCGTGCGAAACAATTATTTCTCCAGAACCGAGCCAGAGGGTTTTGTGATGAATCTTGTTAAGGCTGAGCTGAGCGAACTAAACAATCTTTATATTCCCTCAGGTAAGGTCACAACAGGTAAGATTCGAGCCTTCGCAGGCTACACTTCTCTGCCTGAGCAGGAGTTTTCCAATGATTATCATATTGTCACTGCTTCGGATCTTCTCCTATGAGCATTTTAAAAGCCTTTTCTGAAAGTAAAATCGCAGGCCTTGTGAATGGGGTCTATTCTTTTTTAGAGTCAGCTACCTTTGACTCAGGGATTCTCAGACGTGTTTCATCAGGGCTGAAGCTTGTTTACCCCGCTGCTGTGTTTGATTTTGTTGACCGTAAGAACAGTGGGCAGAAAAGTTTGATTGCAAAAAATATTTTCTCGCCTGTTGTAATTATTCCGCTGGTCTACGCGCTTTTCATATCGATGAGCACCTATCGAATTTCAAACCTGGCGCTTCTCACGATTGGCGCGGGGCTGATATTTTTCTACATTGGATACCGGCTTTCGAACTTTTCTTTTCAGCGTATTCGGATGGACTTGAGCACTCGCCGACTCGGTGTTTTCTTCTTTTACACAGGCCTGTTCTTTCTAACAATTGACCTACTATCAGCAGGTGAAATCCCCCTCTTCAATCCTTCGGCCCGGTTGCGGCTTGTAGTGCACTATACCATGCTTGCCCAGCTCATCCCGCCGGGGGGTATATTCATCATTGCATGGTTTGGAGGGCAGTACAAAAAAGGCCTGCTTGACATTAGATCAGCACGGGTCAACGCCTTTCTCACACTTTTTGTAACCCTTCTTTTGATTTCAAGCCTTGGCTTTCGAACACAGATAATCGTTGCATTCCTCGGAGGTTTTATCGCAATGTATCTCACAGGGCTTGTAGGCTTTGTAGAAGTCCTCTTCGGACTGGGTTTTGCAGGGCTTGGAATCGCAGGACTTGGATACTACCGGGCTGTGGTGCAGGGAAGTCCAATCGCTTTTTCAGAGGTTTTGGGCGCGCGAATCGGGCTCACACTCAGCGTTTTTGACTATCTTGTGCAGCGGTTCATGCCATTTGGCGCAAACAAAGGATACACCCTCTTGGCAACTTTTTCATCACTTATCCCAGGCATCCCCGGCCCCAGGCTGGGTCCGCGCACAATCGTTGCACGGCTCTTCGGAATCATAGGAATATCTATTACATCAACACTACTTGGAACCATTGTTCTGGACCTTGGAATCGTCGGCGTCGCCCTCTTTATGCTGCTGCTTGGACATGTGCTCGGAACCGGTTATAGGGCGGCAAAAACAGGCGCACCATTGGCAATTGGCATCTACGCAGTGCTTCTTGCCTACACGATAGTCGGTATTGAAACAGGGCTAGTCGACTTCAACGTAGTTGTCATGTTTCTCGCAGGATACATGCTCCTTCGAACATCTGCGTCTAAATAAGGGCTGCTTAGAAATTGTTTTTAATATAGTCGTAGGCTGAAAGCGCGGCAATTGTGCCTTGGGCAACGGCGACTACCATCTGTTTTACACTGCCAGATACAACGTCGCCTGCTGCAAAAAGCCCTGGGAGGACTGTTGCCTGATTCCGATCTACAGGGATGTAGCCTTTAACAAGTTCCACTGGCAGACCTTCGAGAAATGAGGTGAGCGCTTTTTTCCCGACTTCAACAAAGACTCCGTCAACGTCCAGGCTCCGGGCCTTGCCGTGGGTTTCAATTTCAATATTTTCAACTCGGTTTTCGCCAGCGATCTTTTTCACCGCAGAATCAGATACTACTTCAATGTTCGTCGCACGCTCCATGCGTGTTTCCATGATTTTTTCAGCAACCTTCAGCTCCTTGCGCTTGGTTACAATAAATATCTGGCTTGCAAGATCAGCCAGGTTCAAAGCAGCCATAGCCGCTCCGGTACCGCCACCGATCACGGCTACTCGCTTGCCTTTGAAAAAAGCGCCGTCACAGGTTGCGCAGTAGCTCACGCCCCGGCCTGAAAGTTCAGACTCGCCTGGGACGCCCAGCTTTCTATGAACAAGTCCGGTTGCAACTATTACAGCCTTTGCCTGATACCCTCTCTTTTCTGTTACAACGATGAATGTTTTACCGCTCCGAGTGATTGTTGTAACGGGCTCAAGCATGTTAATTTTAACGCCCGCATTCTCAGCATGCTTTTTCAAGGTCTCAGCAAGCTCCATCCCAGTGATGCCATCTGGAAAACCAGGATAATTCTCCACAAGCCCTGCAGTCGCAATCTGCCCGCCGCCCACACCTGAATCAAGAACAACCAGATCAAGCTCAGATCTGCTGCCATATATTCCGGCCGTGAGCCCTGCCGGTCCGCCGCCGATTATAATAAGGTCTTTTGTTAGCATATTAACGCCTTAGACAATGGTCCCGATGATGTCGCCACGCGTAATCAGCCCGATGAGATTGGAATCTTTATCCACCACCGGGAGCCTGTTGATCTTGTGGTCACCCATTATCCTGGCTGCCTCGGCCACAGTTTTATCCTGAGATATGGTCATCACCTTTTCAGTCATGATGCTTTCAACCGATGTTGCGGCGGTCTCCTTGATTAGAGCCACCATCTCATCCAGCTCGTGCTTAACCTTCAACGGCAGCTCTAAAACGTCCAGCGGGCTTGGAAACAAGAGATTTACCTTAATGTCGTGTTCTTCGATGAGACGCATAATATCGCGCTCGCTCACAACGCCAACCACACGGCCTTCTTCAACAACTGGCGCGCCGCTGATGCGTTTTTCCCGAAGCGCCCAGGCAACATAATGGATTGGATCATTTCTTTTAAAGGTTACAACATCGGTAATCATCACATCTTTTATCTTCTTCATAATCTCATTTCCTCGCTATGGCTGCAGCCCTGCTGCACTAAGCCCGGTGGTCTCATCAAATCCAAGCATTATGTTCATATTCTGCACTGCCTGTCCAGCCGCGCCTTTAATAAGGTTGTCACAGGCTGAAACGATTATTAACCTATTTCTCTCTTCATCTATTTTAAAGCAACCGATGTCAAGGTAGTTTGAACCTCGAACAGCGCTGAGCTTTGGAACCTCCCCTACATCGAGCACCCGCACAAAGGGCTCGCCCTGGTAAAAATCTGAATAAACAGCTCTCACCTCTTCTTCGCTCGCCGCTTTTTTCAAATAGCAGTGCAAGGTGGATGTCAAACCCCTATTCACAGGCACGAGATGGGGCACAAATGATACCTGCACACCTGGGTCAAAGACGCGCAGCTCTTCTTCGATTTCAGGCATATGACGATGGCCGGTCGGGCTGTATGCTGTCACACTCTCGTTGGCCATGCAGAATTGGGTCGACGACTTGGGCGACGCTCCGGCACCGGAAACACCGCTTTTCGAGTCAGCAGTAATCCTTTCAGGATCAACGAGCCCTGCTTTTACTGCCGGAGCCAGTCCGAGGATGCAGGTCGTTGGATAACAGCCGGGATTTGCAACGAGGCCGGCCTTTTTTATCTCACTACGGTGAAGCTCAGGAAGACCGTACACTGCCTCGGTATCAGGGCTTTCATGGACTGTGTCATAATATTTTTCATAGACAGATTTATCGCTGAAACGGAAGTCCCCGCTCAAGTCCACTACCTTCGTCCCAGTTTCAAGAAGCCGCGGTACAATCTTCATCGAAACTCTGTGAGGGGTTGCTGTAAAGACCATATCTGATTTTTTCCCAACCTCATCTGCTGAGGAATCGGTAAACACAGTGTCAAGGACGTTGCGAAGATTTGGATGGGCCCCTGACACAGGCGTGTCTGCATACCGGCGTGACGTGGCATAAACAATCTCAGCCTCTGGATGAAGCGCGAGCAGTCTGAGAAGCTCTCCGCCAGTAAACCCTGAGGCGCCGATAACGCTAACATTTACCATCGATTTCAATACTTACAGCGGCCACATATAATATTTATGCTCACTCCACTGGATTTTACGGCCCTAAGTCTATTTCAGACGGTCAGGGCTCCAGCGATAGTTTGTCCAGGACTCTTTCAAAATATTGAGGACCATATATAATAGGTAAATCAAAACCGCTGACTGAACAATCAAAAAGACGTAGAAGATTTTGCCAGACACCTCGGAGAGCGTGAGATAGATCGCATATCCCACTGCGAGAAGCCCGGTAAAGCCAAGGACAATCGGTATAAAATCCCTCTCACTCTGCATATGAAAATATCAAGCTCTCTCTATATATATCATTCTTTCGGTCAAGTTTCAAAAACACGATTTGAACACTTATTTAACAACGTCAACACATCCGATATGTGGCGCAAAGATGCTCAATAAAAGCGCAAGGTCTTTATATATAATAGCCAACGAATATTAGTCAGGTTTTACACATGAAAAAGGAACTAGCAATAATTATAACCCTACTTACTTTGACGCCAGCGATATTTGGTATCCTAATTAGAGATGACACACATATCTTTACAGATGAAACTCCAAGTGCCAAGGATCGGGCTGGAAGCTATTCAGTCTTGGCAGCGCAGTACAGCTTCAACGATTATGAAGGGCATGTGATCCTGCGAATGGGTGGGCGCGTGCGGGAATTTAGTGCAATAACAGCGACTGAGGAATGGAGCTGGACGCCAGGCAGAGTCGCATCACCAAATAACCCAACATCTATCGATGCCATAGACTATGAGGGCACTGGAAACACAAACGACGTGGCATACATGTCCACATCAAAAGAAGTGACCATCAGAGAAGGTGAAACTGAATCTAAATCAGACATTTATTGGAGCTATGAGTTTACAGATGACGTCTACTCGCTCAGGGCAGTGGATATTGACGAGGATGGAAGAAGGGATGATCTAATAGTTGCGGCGGGTAACAGGCTTTATACATTCAAACCAGCTGAAAAAGACGGACCTATTGACTCTTTTCAAGTGAGTATCACCCCCCGAATTATCGCCCTTGCAGATGTGGACAGTGACGGTAAGAATGACGATATTGTTGTGGGCACATGGACCACAACCACAACCGGGGATGATGAGGAGGAGACAAGCGGCGGCTTAATCACTGTGTATGACCTATCAGGTAACAGGGGCTGGAGCTTCCCGCAGACCGCTCTCAACCAGAAGGTTACATCTATCGATGCTTATGACCGGGATTCAGATGGGATGGCCGATGATCTGCTGGTCCTTTTTACTGATGACTCAAACCCTGATAGCCCGGAGTCAGATCTTTATATTGTTGCCGGTGGAAGCCAGGTGTTTTTCACATCCAATGTGGAGGATGTGGCCCCGGCAGATTTTGACATGGACGGGATACGCGATGATTTTATCCTGCTTACAAGCACGCAGATATTCGCCTTTAACTCCGGGACAAGTGACACTCAGCCTTCGGCGATAGGGGGAAAATCCCGGTCTGATTTCAACACAACCGTTGACGGTCAATCACCAACACGTTTTCTGGGTGTTGCCGCGCTTTCACTTCAGACAAAAAGCGGTGAAAACATCTATAACGATGCCGCCATCTTTTCGGTGATTAAAGAGACTGAGGATCAGCGGGCCATCTTTTTTGTTGAAAACCTTGTAAGTGAGGAGACGACAACAACATCTACCACTTCAACCACGACCACAACGACCACAACAACCCTGCTGCCCCAGCCGCCCACGGCTAGGATTACCGGTATTTCAGACGGCACAACTGTTTCTGAGGGTTCCACCTACCCGCTTTCAGCATCTACAAGCAGCGACCCAGACGGGCAGATCGTTTCTTATGAGTGGCTTTTGGACGACATCCTCAGAGGCACAGAAAGGGATTTTAATTTGAACACTCAGGGCATGCAGGCCGGAGCCCACGTTGTCACGCTGAAGGTTCATGATAACGATGCAATGATCGGTGTAGCCACCATAACCGTGTCTATTGCCAAGGGAAATGTACCTCCTCTTGCAAAGGCAGGCGATGATGTTGCGGTTCTTGAAGGGGCTGTTGTGACCCTCTCTGCTGAGAAGTCCTCTGATCCCGATGGTGAGATAGAATTCTATGAGTGGTCTGAAAATGAAACTGTTTTCTCGCTGGAAAAAACTGTGGAAAAAACATTTCCCATCGGCGAGCACACAATCACACTTAAAGTAAAGGACGACATGGGAGCTGCGTCAACCGATAAAGTAGTTGTTACGGTTGTAAAAGAAAACCTGCCGCCCAAGGCTGCAGCAGGTGATGACTTGACAGTATTTGAGGGTGAGTCCGTGCATCTTTCGGCTGCAGCTTCCACAGACGCCGATGGAACAATCGAAACTTATGTGTGGCAGCTTCCTGATGGAAAGATTATTCGAAAGGCAGAGTTCGACGCCAAGTTCCCGGCAGGAGTCCATAATATCACTTTGAATGTGACAGACGACAAAGGCGCAACAGCTTCTGACATCGTTATAATCACGGTTGAACAGATGCCAGGTACCTTTGAACGGATCAGATTGAAGTACGGCCTTGAGATAAGAATAGCTCTTTTAACCCTTGTTTCAGCACTCTTTGCAGCTGTAATCTTTCTACGAAACAGAAGCAAAGGCATGTACTGAAAAACAATAGATAAAAACCCTCTGATTCTAACGCCCGACCCACTTAAATAGATTTAAAGTAGAAAAGCAAATCCCTTTCAAACTTCGAGGTCTTTAAGGAGGTCTTCCAGCTCCTCGGCTGTGGCTTCCTCGGTTTCAAGATCGTCGACAAACTGCATGAGCTGAGCCGTCTTTTCCACCTTTTTAGCCTCTTCCTTTGTAAGGCCTGTTGCGATGGCTTCCTGCATCTTGCGCGCACGCTCAAAGAGATTGTCGATCCGATGCACACCTGAGATGCCGCCGAGTAGAACTGCAACCGCCACATAGCGGCTGTTTTTCACCGGGTAATCACCACCACGAACCTCGCCTCCGGCAATGCTCTTTTCAAGCCACTCACGGGACCGCTCCACACCATCACGGCTCAGCTCCTCAGGAGGACCTGCAACCACTACAAGCGCCTTTCTCACAAGCCTAAAATCACTGGGAAGCAGAAGCCGAGTCTTAGCCGCCCTAGTAACAAGAGATAAAATCCGGGCCGACTTGCGCTGATCCGGCTTTTCCTTGCCGAGAAACGCTTTTCTAATCGAACTGCTACGGGGAAGCTCTTCGCTGGCATAACCTATGGTGCATATCTCCATTCCATTAATTGTCTGGGCAATCTCCGATGCATCCACAACCATCTCACCCACGGCTCCACCAACAGTCACCTCACCGGAGCGTGCAAGAATGCTGAATCTCTTCACAATTTCGGAGTTGATCCAGTGATAGGCTGATTTCAAACTCTCGCCCGGCCGCAAGAATGCGCCGTTGTCAATGAGGATCATGGAATCAGCGTATTTCGCAAGCGTCTTCATGCTCCGCGCGGCATTCAAGACATAGACGTTTCCCTCTGATTCAGCGGGCAGAACACCCAGCACATAAACAGGCTCGTTATACAGGCGTTTCAGGTGTTTTGCAACGACAGGCGCGCTTCCGCTTCCTGTTCCGCCGCCAAAAGCTGTTACGATCATAAACACGTCGGTGTCGCTTGTGCCCTGCATGTCGATTGCGGAAAGGATCTTATCAATATCTGCCTGCGCAATCTTTGCTCCAAGCTTGTTATTCGCACCTACGCCATGCCCCCGTACAACAGTTTCACCAATGAGTATACGGTCTTTTGGGACAATGTATTTGAGTCCCAGGAGATCTGGACGCGCGCTGTTAACGGCAATAGCCTTGAAAATCCTTTGCTCACGCGTGCTCATATCATCAGCAATGAAGAGGTCTGTTATCTTGCCGCCAGCCTGCCCGAGTCCGATGAAAAATACCCTCATTTTACACTCAGCCCCGCTTCATAAGTTCTCTTAGCCTAGCCCCCACAGCCTCGATCTGATGGGTCTTCCCCTCGTCTCTAAGTTTCTCAAGGTTTTTCAGCCCAGCCTTGTCCTCGGATATCCATTCCTCTGCAAACCTATCGCTTTGGATCTCGGCGAGGATCTCTTTCATAGCCTTTCGTGATTCTTCGTTAATAATTCTACGGGCGCGGGTCCTGCCGCCGTATTCAGCGGTGTTTGACACGTTCTCCCACATGCCCTCAATACCCTTTGAATAGATGAGATCAACTATGAGCTTCAGCTCGTGGAGGCATTCGAAATAGGCGATTTCAGGCTGATAACCAGCGTCTACAAGTGTTTCAAAGGATGAGGTGATAAGCTCTGCGCAGCCACCGCAAAGATCCACCTGCTCACCAAAGAGATCTGTTTCAGTCTCCTCTGAAAATGTGGTCTCCAAAACTCCTGCACGGCTCGCGCCGTTTGCCTTGCCCATGGCCAGAGCCCGGTCCTTCGCCCTGCCTGTAAAATCCTGTTCAACCGCAACAAGCGCCGGCACGCCAAAGCCCTCACTATACTCACGTCTCACAATCGCGCCCGGACCCTTCGGCGCCATCATGATAACATCTACGTTTTCAGGCGGCACGATCTGCTTGAACCTGATGTTAAATCCATGGGAAAATGACAGAGCATTCCCCTCGGAAAGCCCGGATTTAATGTGTTTTTCATATACTTCTGGCTGCTTTTCATCAGGGATTAAGATGTGGATAATATCTGCCTTCGCCGCGGCCTCAGCGATTGACAGCACGTCAAAACCTGCGTCGCCCGCTTTCTTCCAAGACCCTCCGCCCTCGCGAAGCCCGCAAATCACATTCAGCCCGGAGTCCCGCATGTTCTGAGCCTGCGCATGGCCCTGGATGCCGTATCCAATAACTGCAATTGTCTCGTCTTTCAACGTCTCAATATCGATGTCTTTATCATAATAAATTCTAGTCATGTCTGTAGGCCTCTTCTAATTCTTACTAAATTAACATATAAACCTTGTTGTTAATTGTTGTTTTCCTGTGGCTTTGAACCCCTGCTCATGGCGGTAACACCGGTTATTGCAAGCTCCTTTACGCCGAAGGGATTTACAAGCTTTACAAAGGCATCGACTTTGCCGCCGTTGCCTGTGACCTCAACGATCATCGAGTCCTTGCCCACATCAACTATCTTTGCTCTGAAAATATTTGCATACTGCACTATCTCGCGTCTCGAGTTTTCATCGGGCGTGTTAATTTTTATCAATGCAAGTTCACGCTGGATCGAGTCGCTCTCCATCTTGGTGACTTTGACGACCTCAATGATTTTATTGAGCTGTTTAATTATCTGCTCAGCCTTTTTATCGTCACCCCAGAAGGTGATCGTCATCCGCGACAGACCATTTTTTTCAGTGTGCCCCACGCTGATCGTGTCAATGTTAAAATGGCGGCGTGTGAACATACCTGAAATCCGCTGCATCACACCGGGCTCATCTTCCACAAGTGCCACAAGGACGTGCTCTCTCTCCATAATTATCCCTCAATAATATCTTTAAGGCAGCCGCCGGGCGGGACCATTGGAAATATGTTTGACTCCCGTTTCACAACGAAATCAATGACAGTGGGCCGGCCTGAATCAAAGGCTTCTTTCACTGCATTCCTGATGTCCCCCGGC
>QIDD01000020.1 GCA_003230355.1 Methanobacteriota archaeon | reverse complement strand
AGGCCTTGGACATGGCTGTAATAATGGAGGTAGTTTTCACATGCAAGCTTTGAAACCCCGTAGGGTGAGATAGGCTTTGTGCTGTGCGCCTCATCAACTGGAAGTCTCTGTGGCTCACCGTAGACCGCGCCGCCCGAGGATGCGAAGACAAGGCGCTCAAGACTGCTTGCCGATTCAATTATGTTGAGAAGTCCCTTCACATTCACATCAAGATCAAAAATAGGGTCTTCAATGCTGTGCCGAACATTTACCTGCGCCGCGAGATGAAAAATTGTTGTCACATCTTTTAAAATGTTTTTAAGGTTGTTATCGAGAATGCTCATCCGGTGAAACTTTATTTTATCAATCGAGCCTGCGAGATTCTCCATCCTGCCTTTTGAAAGATCATCCACAACAACTATGTCATCTTCATCGCAGAGGGCGTCCACCAAGTGTGACCCGATAAACCCTGCGCCGCCAGTTACAAGAATCACAGCTAAAACCTCACAAAAAACATCATCAAATATCCTTTATAAACCATGCTACAACTGGATAACCTCAAAACCGCTGCTATGAGATTCAAGAGACTCACGGCTCTGGCATACAATAATCTTCACATTCTTCTTTTTCGCAACACGCAGGATGCTTTCAACAAAAGGCCCCCGCTCAACAACAATCTCATATGGAATACCCTCACGCTTCGCCGCATCCTCAATAATTATGAGCTTCTGATAGATAACGTCGCAGCGCCCGTAAGATATCTGTTTTTTCAGATTCGAAACGATCTTGTCACCCATGAACCCCACGTTTTCAGTAAGCTCGCCAACCTTCTCACTCATACCCCGGTCCCGCACATCAAGTATAATGAGCTTAGCACTTTTCTCCTTTGAAATAGCAATAGAGCGATCAATAAGATCCTGCGGGATATCAGTCGAAGAAAAGACCACCATAATATTTTCCATTTACATTTCACCTCATAGCATGTTGAGCCCTATCATCGGCCAATATACCAGCGCGATGATTATAAAGACTATCCATGACAGCATATTTAATATTAAACCAGGTTTAACAACGTCAGATATCTCGTAGTACCCGGATGAGTAGGCGATTGCGTTTGGCGGTGACGCTACAGGTAGGGTGAAGGCGAGGCCTGAGGGTATCGCCACGATAAAGACGATTGCAATAGGGTTTATTCCAATTGCCTGACCAATCCCAAACCCGATGGGCAGGATGATGGCAACAGCCGCCGTGTTACTGATCCCCTCAGTAAGGAATTTAGAGAAAAGCGATAAGACAAGCAAAAATGTAATGGGCGTAAGGAGCAGATTAGACAGGAAGATATCAGCCAGCCACTGCGCCGCACCCGTGGACACAAGCGCAGACCCAAGAGCAATCGCCCCACCATACATGAGAATCACACCCCAATTAACATACCCTTCCACATCCTTCCAATCCATAACACCCAGGCTGAAGAGAAACACCGATGAAATAAGGGCAATGTTTGCAAGCCCCAGCCTGCTGCCCATAGTAATCCAGAGTAGAAGCGTGCCAAGCATGACAAGACCCACCTTCTTTTCATCAGACGACATAGCTCCCTGCGCCAAGAGATCGCGCTCCAAGGTTGAAACTGCCTTGCTCACATCACTCACATCAAGCCCGAAATACAATATGAGAACTGCAAAGGCAACAACGAGCATGATAATCGTTACTGGAGCAGCGATTGCAACCCACTGGAAAAACCCAACTTCAAGGCCGTAGTACTCGGAGAGAAGCGCTATTGCAAGAGGGTTTCGGGCGCCGCCAAGCAGAGTCGCAATCCCGCCGATAACCGAGCCCCAGGCAAGGGCCAGAAAAAGCAGCGTGCCATACTTGCTCTTCATAGGCTCAAGCTCAAGCGCCCGGGCAATATCAAGGACCACGGGAAACATGATCGCCGCAACAGCGTGCTCCGGCATGATAAATGCCATAGCCGCGCTTGTGAACAAAACACCGGCAATAAGCATGGCCGGGCTCTTTCCAAAGCGTTTGAGAACGATAAGAGACAGCCGCATTGAAAGCCCTGTCTTCATCATCGCCGCTGCGAGAATAAAGGCGCCGAGGATGAAAAACACAGCAGGACTTCCGAAAAGCGAATAGGAGGTCTTGGCATCCATCGCACCCAGAAGCGGAAGCGCCGCGATAACAAGTATCCCTGTAACCGAGAGCGGAAGCGCAGCCGACGCCCAGAGAACAATTGCCATTGCAAATATTGCAATAACCCTCTGCCCCTCCACCGATAGGCCCGCAGGATTCGGAAACAAAAGAACCAAGACTAAAATGACCAAAGCAAGACATATAAGCAAACTCCGATTTGGAAAACTCTGCTTCGAATCCATGCCTTATCCACTGCGCTTAAAAGGATATAATCCTTTCCGTTCCACCTTTTTCCATCAGTTTACGCTGACGCTAAACTGTCGCAAAAATCTGGGCCAAAAAAGGGACTTCCCCAATCGAACTTGGTGTTCGATTGAAAGTTAGACATACAACTCTCATGGGAGGATTTTGTGCAAGCAAAATTCGGGTTCTTTTTGCTGCAGATTTTTCTTACACAAGAAAAAGCTGCAAAGCCCCCGGAGGGATTTGAACCCTCGACCTGCTGATTACAAGTCAGCCGCTCCAGCCAGTCTGAGCTACAGGGGCAAAAAATGTTGAAGTTGATTTTAAACTCTTATCTTTTAAATCCTTTTTCTTTGAAACCATAGCTTCTGCAACAGAATCTAAGATACATGTCTCAATTTAAAAAAAAAGAATGAAAAAAAGTAAATAAAAAAGAGAGGGTGGTGGAAGCGGATAATTCGCTTCCGAGATTATTTCTTGGCTTTGTCTAGCTCTTCCAGTTCCAGGGGATGCTCTTCTTCATAGTGGTGCCTGGACATTTTGCCAGTCCATACCTGCATTGCAAGCGGAAAGTTTCCAGGCCTCCAGACCGTCATGTAAAAATGGAGCATCACAATCACTGCGCCTGCCAAAATGGCTTCCCAGCCATGGATCATACGGAACCAGTTGTACACCTGAAGTGACAATCCAGAAAGGATGTTGGCTCCGCCGAATCCGGCCGTCCCACCATAGCTCTGCCACAGGGCAAGACCCGTGATTCCTATGATAAAGGAACCTGCAGCGCCAGCCCAGTAATCGAACTTTTCAATCCAAGTGTATCTTCCGAACTTCGGAGCCTCTTTGGTCAGCCTCAGATGATACTTGATGTCCTGAACAATATCCTTACCATCCTGGAGGCTGGGTAAGATTGGTTTAGAGCCCCTGTCGATTGCGGTATAGTATACGATGTGTGCAACACCTACAATCCAGAAGATGATCCCTGCAAGCCTGTGCAGATTCGCCCGAAGACCCATTCCAAGCCCGCCCAGAACCGCCTGCGACAGGAAGTTATCAGGGAACTTCAAAGCCAACCCTGTTATGAGCAGCGTTAGGAAGGCAAATGCCCAAAGAGCATGCTGGATTATCTGCCATGTTGTAAATCTCTCGATATCTTCGCCAGACATCTTATTCACCTCCTTTCTTGCCAATCAGCAGCGTGAAGTCTAGCAATATATACAGGGCAAAGAATCCTACCGTAATCGGTATCACGATCGTGTAGAACAGATCTATCAAGCCGGCTATTGTTGTGCCTTCATCTTTGCCGTGCATAGAGCCTGCACCCAAGTTGAACTCCACACCATGACAGTCTTTATCTGCGCAGGTCTCACCAATATTCGCAACATTCATCGCTGAATCTGGGTCTGATGCTGGCAGGATCTTGTGAGAGTTCTCAATCTTGTGACAATCAAGACATCCAGGTACGCTCTCAGCGTCTTCCGCGCTTCCATAGGTTGCTATAAGACCGTGCTGGGTCTTATCATAAGATGCTTTTGAATTTGTCAACCCATATTTTGCCATCACATCATCGCTTGCATGACAAGCATCAGAGATACATAGCTCGAATCTGTTATCCTCATTGGTTGGAGAATCTGGATCGTCCTTTGCTGCTGTTGCATGGGGGTCGTGACAATCAACACATACCGCTGCATCGGTGAGGCCTGTATAGTCGCTCACCTTCGACGGATCTCCGAGACCGCGTACAACCACGCTCTGTCCGTGGGCGCTCTGGATGTAATCCTGAAACACATCTTTTGGAGCGTCAGGATCAATTTCTGTCAGGCCATGGCACCTTGCACAAATGGCTACTGACTGCTGTCTTTCTAATCCTGCCCGTACAACTGTAGAGTAGTCAGTTGTGCTTCCTTCAATCTCAAAGGCTGATGGGGCCTTGTAGGATGAGTCTTCCTCAAGGATTAAATCAACATGGTCGTCTCTATAGCTTCCACCAAAGGCGTCAAAGGCTGCAAGCCGTCCGGCAGGAACTGATGCTGAATGGCATCTTTCGCATCCAATATCGTTTTCAAAATGGACGCTGTCCTTCCAATCGCTTGCGGCGGATGTGTCATCCACCTTTGACGAGTCGCTGTGACAGTCAACACAGGTATTTGCGTCGTATCCTGCTCCGGTCGGTGCAAGTACTGCACCTCCGCTAACAGGCCCGCTTCCGGCTGCCAGTATTAGTGTAGCTAATACAATTAGTAACATGCATTTTTTCAATGGTACTTCCGTACTTCCTCGCATTTTCTACCACCCTCTATATTTTCGATGCTTCTCTAAATCCGGTCCCTGATATATAAATGTTATGCATTGATTGCAGAAATAGCGAAAATAAGGAACCAAAAGTCTATTGTGAATTATTGATTTTTATGTGATTTTTATGCCTTTTTGTTGCCTCCTATCCATTATTAATCATGTAGAATTAGGCGGCAGAGTCTTGTAGATATGCCTCAGCTGCAATTTCTCGGCCCATACCATCTCAAGGCAATATCCAGTATCTCATGTTTATTTCGAAGCCATCAGATATTTGCGGCAATCAATGTCTCTGTCGAGGTTATGCCGTCGATTTTTGCAACCTTTTCTGTTATGAACCGCCCAGCGTCGTCCAGATCTTTGACATCCTTTATCATGGTCACAATATCGTAGCTTACCTCCTCTGTCTGCCTGAGCCTTTCGATTACCTGTTTCGTCGTTCCCGGCGCTGTTTTTATGAGTACCCCCTGCAACAAACATTTCAAATCGCCTCAAATTAGATTGAACCTCCATGGCTAGTTTTTTATAGCGTAAGCTCAATCGAAAGAATTATTATGATTCGACCACATGGCGGAAGGCTGATAAATCGGTTTTCAAAAAAAGACTTCACTTCTGAGGAGCTGGCCGAGATGCCTTCGGTTGAGGTTTCATCTGATCTTTCGCGGGAGATTGAAAACATCGGCGACGGCGTGTTCAGCCCGCTTGAAGGATTTATGGGTGAAAATGACTTGAAGAATATTCTCGACAACATGCGCCTTTCCGATGACACTGTTTGGACCATCCCTATTCTTCTCGACGTAAGCGCTGCTACTGGAAGTGAGATCAGCCCCGGCGATGAGATCCTGTTAAAATATGGAGATCTGCCGCTTGCAACAATGGAGGTTGAGGAGAGGTTTGGATTCGATAAATCTGAGATCGCCCGCAAGGTCTATAAAACAACAGACCCCACGCACCCTGGAGTGAATAAGACGCTGAATCTCAATGAGTTGTTTCTCTCTGGCAGGATAAATGTTATTAACAGCCAGCCCTCAAGCTTTGAGCAGTTCCATCTCCGGCCTGTTGAAACAAGGCTTCTTTTCAGGGAGAAGGGTTGGCGTACGGTTGTAGGTTTTCAGACTCGAAACACGCCGCATATGGGGCATGAGTATGTGCAAAAAACTGCTCTCACATTTGTTGACGGTATATTCATAAACCCAGTTATCGGGCGCAAAAAGAAGGGGGACTTCAGAGATGAGGTGATTCTACGGTCTTATGAAGAGCTTTTGAAACACTATTATCTGCGGGATCGGGCGATGATGAGCATACTCCAGACTGAGATGCGGTATGCCGGGCCGCGCGAAGCCGTGTTTCACGCGATAATCCGCAAAAACTATGGTTGCACCCATTTTATCGTTGGACGTGACCACGCCGGTGTGGGAAATTTCTACGGCCCCTTCGATGCACATGCCATCTTCGAAGAGTTCCCTGATCTTGGTATTACGCCGGTTTTCTTCAGCAGCTTCTTTCACTGTAAACGATGCGGCGGTGTCTCCAACGAAAAAACCTGCCCCCATGAGGACTCACGAGTACACTACAGCGGGACCGACATCAGGCAGATGATCGAGGCAAATCAAGTGCCCCCTTCTAACTGCATGCGCCCTGAAATCGCAAAGGTAATCCTTGGATTTGAACGTCAATTTGTAGAGTAGGAGTGTGCGCGACAAAGGGTTTATTTTGAAATCCATTCCACAAATCTGCCCAGCCCCTTTTCAATCTCTACCTCAGGTGCATAGCCAAGATCCGCTTGTGCCTTTGAAATATCAGCATAAGTGTCCCTAACATCTCCTTTCTGCGCATCCCCATATTTCAGGCGAGCCTTGCTCCCTGTTAAAGTTTCAATCACCTTGATTACCTGGTTTACAGATATTCTTGACCCGCCGCCGATGTTATAAACCTCACCCTCTGCGTCAGATTCTGCGGCCAAAAGATTCGCTGAAACAATGTCTGAGACATAGGTGAAATCACGTGTCTGATTCCCGTCGCCGTAGATTGCGATTTCTTCACCTGCTAAAACCGCTTTAATAAATCGGTGAAATGCCATGTCAGGGCGCTGCCTGGGACCGTAGACCGTGAAATAACGCAGTGAAACTGTGGGCACGCCGAAGTTCTTCCAATAAAGATAGCAGAGATGCTCGCCTGCAAGCTTTGAAACACCGTAGGGTGAAATCGGCCGCGGCGACATGTCCTCGTTCATCGGCAGAGTTGAAACATCACCGTAGATTGATGATGAACTTGCGTAGACGAACTTTTTTATCCCAACGTCTCTGCAAGCTTCAAGAAGTCTCTGCGTCGCCAATATGTTATTGTCAGAATATATCTTGAAACTATCCCCCCAGCTCGCGCGAACCCCTGCCTGCGCAGCCTGATGAAACACCCAGAGAACATTATCTAAAAGACTGAGACTGCCGTTGCCAAGAATGTCACCTTCAACAAAGGTGAATCTTTCATGGCTCAGGGCACTTTTGAGGTTGGACTCTTTCATGCTGCGGGCGTAGTAATCTGTAAAGCAGTCCACGCCAACAACATCATGGCCCTCGCTGAGGAGCCTGTCAACAAGGTTTGAGCCGATAAATCCAGCGCAGCCTGTGACAAGAGATTTCATAGCATTTCCTGGATTCAACGCTATATGAAGGTTTCTAAACCGCCGGATACCTAGAACCTTGTTTTCTTGGTTTTATTGATGTCAAATCGAGCTGTGTCTGAAACTGCCATCACCGCCATCACACCCGCCTGCACAGGGTCGGTGACAACGAGATCAGCGACATCAGGCACGCCGCCTGCCATGTTAAGCGATATCACTGGGATGCCATGTTCTTTCCTCAGCTCCTTAACTGCATCCACAACAACACCGCCCATGATTGAACCCGCGAGCACAAGCGCGCTTGCCCGGTGCAGCCTGCCAACGGCGCGAACTGCCTCTGCAAGCTTTTCCTCACCCACGAGCGGGATGGTGTCGATGCTTATGCGTTCGCCTCTGATATTATGCCGGTCAGCCTCGGTAACTGCTCCGAGCACAACCTGCGAGACCTGCGCGCCGCCGCCGATAACAATAACCCGCTTCCCATATATCTGCTCAAAAGGCCGATATGTCTTCAACAGCAGGATGCCGGAAACACCGCGGATCTCCTCGATAAGCAGATCTCCGTCAGCCACATCCTCAAGCTCAAGATATATCTGGGCTTCGCCTTCATGGATGAACTGCTGAACATAGGTGATGTTTATGTTATGGGCTGCGATGATGGTTGAAATATCCCTGAGAAATCCTTTACGATCCTTTGCAGTGATTATAACGCCGACGATTCCCATGAGTTTATATTTTATAGACAGTATCTTAATAAGATTTCGGGTGGACAAAAGATGGAAACAATTATTCTAAAAGAGGATTGTGTTGTACTATTGGATCAGACTCTGCTTCCAGAGCGACTTGAGTATGTGGAGTGCCGCGATGTGGAGTCGCTTGCAGAGGCGATAATGTCGCTCAGGGTGCGCGGCGCTCCAGCCCTCGGTGTGGCAGGAGCCTTCGGACTTGCGCTTGCAGCGATGCACTCAAAGGGAGTGGGGCGCCGTGAAGTCCTATCAGATTTGGAGGCTGCATGTGCCCGTTTAAAATCCACCAGGCCAACTGCGGTGAACCTCTTCACAGCTGTGAAAGTTGTGATGGACGCGGCCAGGGCTTCAGACGACCCCAGAGCGGCTGCAGTTGACGCAGCTAAACGTGTCTTTGAAGAAGATGTTTCTATGAACAAGAGACTTGAAAAAATTGGTGCCGAGCTTTTTGACGATGGAGATGTTGTGCTCACACATTGCAACGCCGGGTCGCTTGCAACATCAGGACGCGGATCTGCGCTTGGCGTGATAAAAGAGGCGGCGCGGCAGGGTAAAAATCTTACCGTTTTTGCAGATGAGACGCGCCCGCTTTTGCAGGGTGCGAGACTCACAAGCTTTGAGATGGTTGACGCCAAAATCCCTGTAACAGTCATCACCGACAGCATGGCCGGGTTTGTGATGAAAAATCGTGGTGTTTCAAAGGTTATTGTCGGCGCGGATCGGATTGCATTAAACGGTGACACTGCAAATAAGATTGGAACCTACGGGCTTGCAATCCTTGCAAAGGCGCATGATATCCCTTTTTATGTTGCTGCGCCGACTAGCACGATTGATTCCCAATCTAGATCTGGTGGGGATATTGAAATTGAGTTTCGAAGCAGGGGTGAGATCGAATTTTTCAACAATGTAAGGATTGTTCCAAGGGAGGCGGATGTGTTGAACCCTGCCTTTGATGTGACGCCGGCAGAGTTTATTTCAGGGATTATTACTGAGAAGGGTGTTTTCTATGCTCCCTTTGATTTTGGTTTATAACAGGGTGTAGATGTTTATTCCGTTGATCACGTCTCTTTGGACGTATTTGTGCATCATCCGGTGGTAGATGAACATGAGCACGTTTCTTTCGTTTACACGGTATCCTGAGTCTTCTAACCTAGAGACGATTTCTTTTCCTTTGAGTTTTTCGCCGTCTCGAAACACGCTTTTAATCGCGTTTATCTTGTTTGCCATGTTGTCGAATTTCTTCATGCTTTTACACCTCCTTTTGATTTTTTCAGGGCGCTGTTTAGCATTATTGCAAGTATTGTGCTGAGCAGTGTTATTGCGGCTGTTATCTCGATTTCTGTCATTTTCATCGAACTCTAGTGTGTTTATCACCCCTATTTATACCTTTTCTGGCAACATAGACATTTATTGGTTGAAATAAGCCTAGATTATCTTTATTATTGTTTTTTATTGTTTATTATTGTTTATTGTGAGACATGGACATATATTCGATGCGCAACAGCAGCCTTAAAATACTAAAAGAGGGATAATAGTTTTTTATTGTTTCAAAAGGTTTCATAAAGTCTATTTAATTAAATCATGCATATAAATCTTATATTTTCCAAGTTTACCACCATAATTACCTGAAGAAATTAATATAACGCCTTTTTCCTTTGCAGCCGCAAATACCGATGCCTTCATAGCTTCTTTTACGATATCAAGCGACATTCCATTAATAACAATCTCAGGGATTGATTCCACCCCCAAGGGCAGCTTCGAATCCTCAATCTTACCCCTCAGAGTCGGGCAAAAAGGGTGGTTCGTAGTAGGCCCGATCTCAGGAAAACGGGTCTCAACCTTCGAACCCGCAGAGCAGGTGTCAAAAGGAGCGATAGCACCAG
>QIDD01000019.1 GCA_003230355.1 Methanobacteriota archaeon | reverse complement strand
AGCATGTTCAAAAAGTCAGTGTTTCCGCCAACGTTGAGCTGAGATGTGCGAAGCAATTTTACACCTCGGTCTTTGTAGAGGTTTGCAAGAACACGGTGCACGATGGTTGCGCCTACCTGGCTTTTGATGTCGTCACCCACGATTGGCAGCTTGTGGTGTTCGAACATCTCCTGCCACCGGGGTTCTTTCGCGATGAACACGGGTATGCAGTTTACAAATCCACATCCTGCTTCAAGCGCCATCTCCACATACCATTTTGTCGCGAACTCTGATCCCACGGGCAGGTAGTTTATCACAACATCTGCCTTTGTGTCCTTCAGGACCTGAGCCACATCAACCGATGGACCCGGCGCTTTTTCGATGACTTCGGATAGGTATTTTCCGATTCCGTCGTGTGTCATGCCCCGCTGGACCTCGCAGTTGAGGTTTGGCACGTCTGAGAATTTTATCGTGTTGTTGGGCTCAGAAAATATGGCCTGGCTCAGGTCTTTTCCAACTTTTGTAATGTTTACGTCAAAGGCGGCCACGAATTCGATGTCTTTTATGTGGTATCCGCCGAGGTTTACGTGCATCAGCCCTGGAACCGAGTCTGCATCTTTTGCGGATTTGTAGTATTCCACACCTTGTACGAGTGATGATGCGCAGTTTCCCACGCCTACGATTGCTACTTTTACCTTGCTCATTTTTCATGTCTCCTTCTGCATTTTATAAAAAAAAATAATGATTTATGACTATAAAACAGTTTCAATAAGTATAAATATTTTACGGCAATAAAATAGCCCCATGCCACTAGAAAGGCTCAAGAAAAAAACCTCAAAAGAGATCCTCTGGATATATATCCTACGGCTGCTTACCGAACGAGAGATGTACGCATACGAGCTGAAACAAAAACTGCAGGACCGATTCGAAATATTCCCTGCAAGGGTCACCTCATACGTGGTGCTCTATCGCCTGGAAAACGAGGGATATGTGTCGTCACGGTGGCAGGAAAACAAGAAATACTATAAGATAACCGAAAGCGGTAAAGCGCTTTTAGACGAGGGCATTAAATATCTTGAAGGAATTGTGGATAAGCTGGTAATATGAGGATTAGCTGCAGAAAGGTATCGAGAGGAAAAGCTAAGGGCGAGGCGATGATTTCAAATGAGCCGCTGTCATTTCTCGGCGGAATTGATGCTAAAACAGGCGTTGTAATCGAAAAAGACCACCCCTTTGAAGGCCGAAGCATCGCCGGAAAAGTGTTGTTCTTTCCGAAGGGCAAAGGCTCAACCGTAGGTGCATACGTCATCTATCAGTTGAAAAAAGCAGGCGCAGCTCCGGCGGCGATTGTCTGCGAAAAAGCGGACACCATGGTTGCAAGCGGCGCGATAATCGCAGAAATACCGATGGTGCATCGAGTCGAGTCAGGCGCAAGCAAAATCACTGATGGCACAACGGTAATTGTAAACGCTGACGAAGAGTATCTGGAGGCCACCTGTTGAAAGACACACTTGACCTAAAGGGAATCGACGACCCCAAGCTTCTGGAAATCGTTTCAAAAGGCTTCATCGTTGAATCTGCGGACACTGATTCATCAACGCTTATCGTCAAACCCCGTTTCAGTGATGAAACCTCTTTTAACATCATACTCGACGAGCTTTCAACGGTAGGGCTCTACCCACTCTACAAAGAGGAAAATGACCGTCTCACCCTTCGAATCACTGGTAAAAAAGGGAATCGCAGGGAGATAAACCCTGTTCTGCACGTAGTCCTGCTCTTAGCCACAATCTTTACAGTGACTGTCGCAGGCTATATCTGGTGGGCAGGCGGCGACTTTGAAAAAAGCGTCTATTTCACAATAGGGCTTATGGGGATACTCGGAGGCCACGAGCTCGGCCACGCCCTGGTTGCACGGCGAAACCGTGTAGACGCAACACTACCATTCTTCCTGCCAGTACCACCATTTTTTGCCTTTGGAACACTGGGCGCTGTGATATTCATGAACTCACCCATCCCGGACCGCCGCAGCCTCTTTGACATCGGAATCGCAGGCCCGCTCACAGGATTCATCCTTTCACTACCAGTCCTCGTAATTGGAATATCGCTTTCAAACTATGTTCCCTTTGACCCCGCAGTGGAGGGTTCACCCTTTCTACTGGGAACACCGCTGCTCTTCAACGCAATCACCCAACTGATCCTGGGCTCTGAACCCCCGGGCCAAATCCTGCAGGCTCACCCCATCGCAATCGCAGGCTGGGCCGGAATCTTTGTAACCGCATTGAATCTGCTGCCTATGGGCCAGCTCGACGGCGGCCACGTGATACGCTCAGTCTTTCCAAAAAGCTTTAAAAAAGTCTATCGAATAGTTTTCAAGCTGCTCTTTGCCATGGGCGCAGCAGGGATCCTGGCACAAGTCTACAGCCTAAAATGGCTCATCGAGCTTACATGGCCTGGCTGGATGTTTTGGGCTGTGCTCGTATATTTCATGACAAAGCTCGACCATCCCGGCCCGCTAAACGATGTGACACCCCTTGACCCAGCTCGAAAAGTGGTGTCAGTTCTCATCTTAATCGTCTTTCTAGTCTCATTCACGCCGGTACCCATTATGTCGATTTAAAATTGCCAAGTTAGTTCTTGAAAAAATCTGTCAATTCTGCATTGTTTTTTTCGCCTTCCCCTTTCAAAAAACGACCTACAACTCTCCTCAATGCGGTTTGGACATCTTTTAAAGGAATGTCCGCATTTATTGTAAAAAATAAAGAATTTTCATTGGCTTGTTCTAGATAATTATTCCGCACTGTTTCAAGAAAATCTTTTTTCTCAAGATATTCCTCCTCTTTCTGCAAACTCCTGAATGATCCTTTAGAAGATATTCTATTGAGTCCCACATCAGGAGATACATCCAGATAAATAATTACATCAGGCACTAGTGCAAATTTGTTTATTTCCCCAATCCATTTTTTATCCACCCCCTGCGCCCCTTGATAAGCCATAGACGAGTACATGTATCTGTCACAGATAACGTTCTTCCCCTCACTAAGTTTCTTTTTTATTTGAACATTATGTTCAATTCTGTCTGCAGCGAATAATAGTGCTAAAGGTTTTGGCTCAACATTTCCATGTTTTAATGCATCTCTCAAAAGCTTTCCAATAGCCCCCTCCGTAGGCTCCATTGTAAGAAACACTGAATGACCTTTTTCTTTTTTTAACCAAGTGTTCAGTAAACGTGACTGTGTGCCCTTCCCGGATCCGTCGATTCCTTCGATTACGATGAACAGCCCTTTTTTCATATTATCACCTGGGCTATCAAAAGTATCTGGCCCACAAGTGCCATTGTCATAATAGGGGGAGCCGCTTTTTTTGCAAGCTCCTTTGTTCCGCTCACACGGGCGATGAGCAGGTTTACAAGCAGGCTTGCAATAGAGGCTATCACGCCAGCCGATGCCGCTGTTATCAGAGACAGGCTTCCGATGGTGTGCATGGATACGAGTGATGCGATTACGGCGCTGCTTGACACCAGGCTCCCAAGTATACTTGCAAGGTACACGCCTCCCACGCCGAGGACCTGCACGTATCTGACTGCGAGCGACATTCCCAAAAACAGGAGTGCGAATTTCACGGCCGGGATGATTGCGAAGGGTGATGAGAGGTCGAAGCCGCGCTCCACAGTGCCCTTTTCCTCCAGCTTTTCAGGCTGAAACCTGAGATAGGCCAGCCCTACTAGCACCATTGTAAGCTGGGGTAGAAGCATGAAATTCAACATGTCAAAGCTGAGCACGCCCACGATTATGAGGTTTCGGAGCAGCATCACAATGTTTGATAGCATGATCCCTGTGATAGCTGGTTTTGTAAGGCGGCTGTCCAGTCCCCCGCGCGCCGAAAGCGCGGATATTACGGCTTTGCTGTTTACAAGGCTTCCCATTGCGCCAAGGATTGGAAGTCCCTTTTCTGCGCCCATCTGCCGCAGCGCTAGAAACCCGAAAAAGCCGATTGTTGAAACAACGATTACCAGGAGCAGCAGCACCCGTGGGTTGAGGACTCCGAAGGGGTCGATTGGATGGTCTGGAACGATTGGATAAAGCACGAACGCGATGACACCGAATTCAAGGGCGTTTATCAGCTCCCTATGTGTGAGGTGCTCGGTGAACCTGTGGAGATAGTATTTTGAAACAAGTATCACGCTTACAATGACGCTTGCAGCAAGGCTTTCTGCAATCATGCCCTGGCCAACGAGAAGGCCGAGAGCAAATGCTATGAGAAAGGCAACAGATGTTGTTATGCCGATGTCTTCGAGCTTGTAGTTTTTGATGAAGCCCAGGAGCACTGCAATCAGGGACACGCCGATGAACGAGGCAGAGATGAATCCCGGCACGTTGAAGCGCTCGGAGATGATTACAGCAAATGTGCCGTACATCGAGACAAGCATAAATGTCCTTGAGCCTGCGAGAACAGTCTTCTTCTTCTCCCGTTCGATCCCGATAAGCCCGCCTACAAGGGCGGAAATGACTATCAGCTTTATGATTTCAAAGTCGCCTGCCAACTAATCACCCCTTTTAGAATCGGCTCCCAGGTATTAAGCTTTTACTGCCCTATTTTTTTGTGAGTCTTTTCTTTATGTCATGGATATTTTTAGGCTCATCCTCTGAAAGCTCGCTTAACATGTCTTTCATGGGCTCTATGTCTTTGAGTGCTTTTTTCTGTTTTTTAAAGACTATCGGGTCTTCATCCATACTTCGTTCACTTCACAAGTTTGAGCACGTCGCTTTTGGTCACGATTCCGGCGAGTTTCTCCTGTTCCACGATGAGCACGCAGGGGTTGAATTCCACAAGGCGTGACAGTGTTTCGAGGTCTGTGTTTTCTGTGACCACTGGAAAACCGCCGCCCATAATGTCTTTAACCTGCATTGACGAGAGTTTTGACGGGTCTTTTCCAGAGGTCATCTCGTGGACTAGGCGCTCTTCAGATATGCTTCCAACCTGCGCTCCTTTTCTTACAACCGGTATCTGTGAGATGTTGTTTTGCTCCATTATCTTTGACGCCTTTTTCAGAGAGTCTGCTGCTGAGACTGAGATTACTGGGCTTCGCATGAGGTTTTTGGCTGTTATGCGCTCGGTTTTTTCCTCGTCTCTCAGTGCTTCGAGGATTTTTCTAAGTGTTGAGACGCGCGGGTCGATGCTCCCTTTTTCGATTCTTGCGATAAGGCTCTGGCTTACATTTGCTTTTTTCGCAACTTCGGATTGGGTTTTGCCCACGCGGAGTCTGAATTGCCGTATTTCCTCTGGGGCGGGTAGGGAGTACATGATCAAGGTTATTTTATGTGTTATTTAATATAAATATATTGGGTGATATGCATCTGAAGAATGAGCTATTCTACCTCGGCCTTGGGCAGTTAAGGAGTAACATCCTCTTGTCTACTCTCTTGAGGTCCCAGACTTCACATAGATTTGAAATATGGCTTCTAAGCTGATTTTTAAATGCTCTTTGAGTCAAATATAAAAATTCGATTATTACTTTATCCTGCTCTCAATAATCCTTGCATATCCTACGACCTCTTCCTCTTCAAGCCCCCGGCCAACCTTAGAAACCGAGAGGCTTACGAAGGCGTCTTTTTCGTAGAAGAAAACGCGATATGACACCTTAAGCCCGAACTCACTGTCAGACTCAACCTTTTTAGCCATAAACCCTTTTTCGCCCACATCAAAGTCGATGAGTGAATAATTGCCCTGTGAAAAAGTGTTTTCAAACTCGCCGAGACGCGTATCAAAATATGTTTTCGAAGCCCTGCTTACGTTGTATTTTGAAATCGAGCTGTCAATCTCCCACTCCATTAAAGTCGTGTTCTCTGCGCTTGTGAAATCCTTTGTAAAAAGGACGCGGTGGTTTTCAAGCCAGCCCTGAACACTCAAATTCTCGGCGAAAACAGTGTCACCGCCAGCAAACTCCAATGGATCCTTAAGCGTGCCGGAGAGGATGTTATTAGCAGTAAAACCTCCTTCAAAATCACCCAAGACAAGGTTCATCTCCGCGGCAGATGCGTTCGAGATGTTGAGAGGAAGAACTTCAACAACCTCGGCCTCCACACCTTCAATAACGATTTCAGTGGGCGGCGGCAAAACATCCTTTTGACCAAGCAACCCCTCATTATATGCATAATAACCTGCAACCCCTGCAACGAGAATAAAGCTCAACACACCGATGGCAAGCATCTTTTTTGCGCTTTTTTCATCACTTGGTTTGACAGCAAAGTATGCGATAAGCCCGCCGATAAGGTTGAATACAATCGGCACAAGATACCATAGCTTTGAAAATAGAGGCTCGTCAAGACGCCGCATAGGCTTGTAAAGCTCGCCAGTTGGCCCATGGTCAGGGGTTCTTCGCATAGGCGGCTCAGGGATCGAGTATGCAGGGACAAAGGGCTCAGCCTCAGGTTCAAACTGCGGTGGAGCAGGCTCATGAACAGACCTCACATGCTCTGACGGTACATCATAAAATCCGGCCCTCGCCTTTGTGACAATGCTTTTTTTGATGTCCTGGAATTCTTCAAGAGTGATGTCACCGCGTTTAAAGGCTTTAATCGATATTTCAAGCTCTGCCTTGAGCCTACGCTTCACCTCATCAGTAAGCTCAACCGGTTCTTTCTTCAGAGCACCTGGCTTGGCGGCCTTCGGCTTGGCCTTCCTCGATTTAGCAGCCTTAGAATCAGGTTTCATCACACTTATCTTCGCCCCGCACTGGCTGCAGAAGAGATCACCCTTCTTAAGCTTACCACCACACTCATTACATTCCACCATAGATATCTATCCCTCTTTATACTTTGAAATCCGTCTGCACATAAGATAGGCCGCAGCAGCCGCGCCGAATCCGTTGTCGATGTTCACAACAGTTATTCCAGGCGAACATGATTGCAGCATTGACATGAGCGCGGAGGTCCCGCCGCCGCCGTAGCCGTAGCCCACTGAAGTAGGGACCCCGATTACCGGCACGTCGACCATGCTTTTAACAACAGAGGCAAGCGCTCCTTCCATTCCGGCCACAACGATTACCGCGTCCACGTCCTCTTCAGAAACCTTAGCAGCCCATGGCAGGACCCTGTGTATCCCTGCTATTCCAATGTCATATGCAGCAAGTGCCTTGCAGCCCAGCTCTTCAAGTATGATTCGAGCTTCTTCAGCTACAGGAATATCTGATGTGCCGGCTGCAAAGACTGCCACAGTTCCAATCACTGCTTTCTTTTCATCATTCTTTTTTAGTACGGCCAGCCCCGCCTTTCTGTTGATATCTTTTTTCGCATCTATCTTTTCAAGCAGATCAAGCTGTTTTTCATCTGCCTTTGTTACAATTACATGACCTGTTTTTTCAAGTAGATGCACAGCCAGTGTATGCACGTCTTCCACTGTTTTTCCGCGGGCTAGTATCACCTCTGGAATGCCTGTTGACTTTTCACGGTCGAAATCGAGGTTTGCAATGCCTCCTACTGGAAGGCAATCTCGCTTTAAATGACTGGCTGGGTCTTTCATCTAAAAAATAATAGGCCTCTAGGTTTATAAACCTTAAAGGTTGTAGAGCGCTTCTTTCAATGTGTTTAGGACAAGTATGGGCCGGGTCTCGGCAATTCCCTCAATTTCTGATACGGTGTTTAGCGGTCCTTCCTTGAGTGATTGGAGGTCTCTGCTTCTAACTTTTACAAGCAGGTCATAGGGTTCGAGGACTTCGTGTATTTCAACTACTTCCGCCTGGTCCAGCAGTTTTCGAATGACCTCATCTTTCATTCCTTTTGCGCAGGTTACACCGATGTATGCGGCTGATCCCAGTCCGAGTTTATCTCCGTCGGCGAGGATTGTGAACCGCCTTATGACTCCTTCTTTTACTAGTTTTGTTATCCTTTTGTAGACTGTGCTGGTGCCGATTCCTAGCTCTGTGCCGATTGCCGAAAGCGTGGTTCTGGAGTCGTTTACCAGCAGTTTGATTATCTTTAGGTCTGTTTCGTCCACTTTTGATAGATCCACGTTGGGCGGGTTTTTTTCCTCTGGTTTTTTTTCCGGGCTTGGCAGGAGCTTCTGAAATATTGCGTCTTTGTATATTCTGCCAGATACTTTGGCTATTGAAAATGCTTTGTCCACCATACCTACTTGTATTTTTGTTTACCTGTGAGTATAAAAAATTTGCCGTTGAATTCCTGTTTTTTGGAAAAATTTTTCACCTTTTACCTGAATTGTGGAAAAATCTTTTCGATTAACAAGGCAGAATAGAACTTATTTTCCAAAAAAAAGCAAGGGTTACGTATATATAATAGTAAAATCCTAAAAACTGAAGAAAACGGGTAAAAGGAGGTCTATTCGTGGTCCAAACAGTCTTAACAGTTGCCGCTTTCGCACTCATCGGAGGCGGAATAAAATACATAGACGAAGCATTCGACGAAAAAATCTACAGCCAAAAAATAGCAACCGCTATAGCCGCAATACTACTCGTACTCTGGATAGGGATTTCAATACTAGACACAGCAGCGGCAACAATACTTCTCTCAATAATGCTCGGCGTGCTGTTCACAGGCAAAATCGACAACACAGTCTTCGGAGCAAGCACATCAGCAATCGTCGTGTCACTGGCATTCCTAGAAAAAATAATATTCCTCCCACTCCTAGCCCTAACATTCACAGGCATAATCGACGAAAAAGGAAACGACTACGTCGACAGCCACAAGACAAACAAGATCATCGCCTTCTTCTTCCTCCACAGATTCACCATGAAAGTAGGGCTCCTCACACTCAGCCTGGCCGGAGTCTTTGCCATGCAATACCTGCTAGCATTTCTGTTCTTCGACATATCCTATGACACAGTCGGATTTTTCAGCGGTGAATCGAAAAAAGAGATGGAACTCAATAAACGCAGTGGAGTAGAGAGTCCTCATTCCCAAGCCGTCTAAATTCCAGTGGGGCAATCAATTTAATAGATTGAACAAATATAACCAGTAGTTCATGAAATCAAATGGAATAATACTTCTAAGCAGCGGGCTTGATTGCGCGACTGCAATGTGGAAGGTTAAAGAGAGATACCAAAAACTTTACACCCTCACATTCACCTATGGTGCTCGCGATGAAAATGTGGCTCTTTCCTGCGCTGAAAAACTCTCAACGCTTGCAGGTTCTGAGCATCAGGTGATCGATCTTCCCTGGCTGCGGGATTTTTCAAAGCGCAGCGGATCAACACTTGTTTCAACTGATGAGTGCGTCCCCAATCCAAGCGAGCTTGAGCTTGACAATCATGCGGCGGCATCTGAATCTGCAAAGTCGGTGTGGGTTCCTGCGCGTAACCTTGTTTTTTTATCGATTGCCGCGTCCTTTGCAGAGTCAATCGGCGGAGGAGAGATAGTCGCAGGCTTTGATCTGGAGGAGGCCGCCACGTTTCCAGATAACACAGCGTCTTTTGTCTCAACGATGAACAGTGTCTTGGAGTACGCTGTGCTCGAAAAAAATGTAACTGTTGTAGCGCCGCTTATGGGGATGAATAAAAAAGAGATTGCAAGGCTTGCCGTTGATCTGGGCGCGCCGGTAGAATATATGTCATCCTGCTACATGCCGCTCGGCCTTGACAGCGGCGGGAGGCCTGTTCACTGCGGGGTCTGTGAATCATGCAAGCGGCGGATGCGAGCCTTCAGAGCTGCAGAGGTTGTTGACAAAACCATCTATGAGCCTTGACTGCGTTTAATGATCTCAGCGCAGAAATTGGCCTTGTCTGTAACATCCAGGTTTTCAGCTACATAGTTGCACACTATATTATATGTTTCATTAATATTTTCAGTGTACTGTCTGGTGATCACGTCATATGACATCTTTTTATAGGATACAGCAAACACCAGGGCTGCAAGCATCGCCGCGCCAACTAGGAGCAGATACTCGATTGACGCCTGGCCCTCTTCTTCAACTATAAATCCACGCACTTCTTTCATACTTATCATCTCAAAGCAGCCTCCAAGCCTCTTCTGCAAGCTCGTTATAACTGTTTGCAATACCTGCAAGATCCACCGCGTCTTCCACGGCCTTAACCGCCAGCTCAGGGTCGCCGTAGAGTGACTGCTCACTGCTTTCAATCATCTTCCTGCTTACCTCTTCCCAGACCGCGAAGAAACGACCCTTGTTTTGAAAGTAAACATTCATCTTGCCAGACCGGCTCTCAGCCGCAAGATCCGCAGTCTCCTTGGCCTGATCAAAAAAGGCGGCAGCCGTTGCATACTCTTTGACCGCGCCC
>QIDD01000018.1 GCA_003230355.1 Methanobacteriota archaeon | reverse complement strand
GGCCGTTTAAAAAATAAAAGTGAAACCTGATCCCAAATCGCCGCGCCGCAATGATGTGTGATATTGGATGAAGTGCTGTCATAAGTATAAGCGCCGACGCCAAAAAGTAGGCTGTGCTCGACGCTCCCTCTGTGACCGCTCCCAGGTAGAGCAGTGCAAGTCCAAAGACTGCTGTCGCAAGCATGATAAGCGTTCCTGTTGTGTAGCTCAGTTTTGCTCCGGTTCTGGATTCAAAAAGTTTCTTGTCTATTCTTCCAACCGCGCCTCCGAATCTTTCGGCGAGCACGTTATCAGATTTCACAAGTGTTACAGCCTTCCAAAAACCCAGCTTTCCCGCCGATTCGAATCTACCCTCCTCTATCGCACTCTCAACATTTTCAAAGACCGCTGCGATTTCACCTTCTTCCATAACCACCCTCGCAACCAATTGAGGTTAAAACGGTTATTTAAGGATTTTGGTGCTTGATTTTTACAATTCCTCTGCACTCTTCTGTTTGAGCTGTGAGTTTTAGATGAACTCCATTTTATCAGATCCGGCAGTTTAGGCTGGAAAAGTTTTGCGGCGTCGATTCCAGTAAAATCCAATCGAAGGGTTTATATCCTGTCCAAATCACATATTAGTGGTGTTTTTAGGTGGCAGAAGACGATTCTTTCGATGATGTTGGAAACACCTTTCACGATGATTTTGAGGTGGGTGAAAGCCGGGCCGCACGCAGCTTCAGACAGGGATTTGGCTTCACAATGGGCGCGCTCTTCGCACTCTCAATTGTCCTGATATGTGTAATCATTCTCGCCTATCTAGCCGTTGAAGGCGGCCTGGTCACATGGGAAGAGCTGCTACTTTTGCAATAACAACAAAATTCCTCCGCCCCCCTGACCAACTGCTCAAACTCGCAGGCATAATCATAAACCGCTCTCTCTTTAATACCCTGAATTAATCTGTCTTTCAAACACGTTAACACATGTTACTCGACCACTTCAAAAATCTTCACACCGCTCGATTTATCTTCATAGGCGAGCTTGAAGTACTCTGGCTCTGAAAACTTATCAAGGTCAATGGGAACGCCGTATTGGGATGCCGGCCGGTAGTTTGAGAGAAGGTTGCCGTAGCGTTCCATATTTTTCGAGTAGAAAATGTGGGTGAGACCGTATTTTTCTGTAATATCATGCGCAGTTTTTGGATCCGATGTGTTATATAGTATATAGAGATCGTCCTGCACCACTGCCGGGACGCTGATATAGGGGATATCTACGTTTCGAAGTGGAAACATCCCTCCGTCAAGGGCTTTTCCACCACTCACTCCTGAGAGCATCTGCGCCCTATAATAGTCAGCGGCTATTAGGGAGCTGCCGCGTGAATTTGCGCGGTACCACTCCGCAGCCCTGTACTCGGCAGTGGTCAGCCCTGATGTCTGGAATTTCGCATCTACCTGATAGTGTGAGACCAGCCCCCAGAGCATTGGTGCTGCAACCAAAAGGACCAGAAACGCCTGAACTCTTTTTCTAGGCACATTTTTGAAATCACCCTTTCCTCCCGCCCATGAGAAAAAGGCTCCAACCGCAATCGACGCGGGCTGCGCGAGATAGGGGAAAAAGCGAAACCCCTCAAGCGGCTTGGCAAGAGTTGTCCAAGTGAGATCAACCCGGTGTATCGCAAAGAGGATCGCTTCATTCTGGCTTTCAATGAATATTGGCAGGGCCCAGAGAAAGAGCAGAAGCGTCCACTTTTCCCGGCGAACAGCGAGATAGATGAAGCCAGCTGCGCCGAGCGCTGCTGCCACGATCCCGTAGTCACCGATCTGCCAGGTGGCCGAGTAAAGTCCGCTCGATGTTACGAGCGATTTTATCCACCAAAAGTATAGGTTATCTGGCAGCCACCAATAGATTGTAAGCACCTGAGACAGCACTACAGCGAAAGCAAGATCGCGAAAAAGCCACTTGCCAGCGTCTTTTCCAATTACAAGCGCGAAAGTAACAGAAAAAAGCACCAGAACCGCTACAAAATAGGAGAGATGAACAAGAAAGTTCAGAGCTAAAAGCACTCCAAGTAGGGCTATGTTTTTCCGATCCGGCGCCTTAGAATGCCGCAGCCAGAGCAGGATGTAGAGGGGGATGAAAAAGAGGGTGAAAGACTGGGGATCAGTTATGCCGGTCCAGAATACGAAGGTCGGGGTCAGTGCAAGTACCAGTGCTGAAACATAGCCTGCGAAATCATCGTATAAGTGTTTTGCAAGAAAGAATATTGAAAGCGGTGAGAGGGCTTCGATAAAAGGGGTTATCCGAGAGCTTACCGTGGGCAGGTCGAGACCGGAAAACCTGCTGAGTGCTGCGAGAAACACCGGCCCCAGAGGGGGATACCACATAGGCACCCTGCCATAAACCAGATACCTGAGATCAGGGTTTGGAAGGGCCAGGTTGTCCACAATATACTGCGACATTGCAAGCCTGTACCAGATGTCGCCCTGAAAAGTGAGAAGATGCGGGTCAATTTCAAGCCGGGGGTAGAGGCGGATTATTAGTCCCAGAACATATATCCCTACTAGAAATGCTTTGTGGGAGTTTTTCATCAAAATCCAAAGAGATAGCTTTTTATATATAGTTTTTATTAAATATGAAATATAAATCAGATTTACTTGTTAAGTTGAGGTGTGGTTGTGAAAAAGCCGGTGCGGATGAAGAAACTCAAGATTCTCCTTCACAAGGACAAAAAAGAGCAGGTTCTAAGAAGGCTTTTTGACGGCGGGAACTTCCAGCTTGAAAACGTGGAGATCGAGGGGATTGAGGACAAGGGAAAGCAGTCAACAGCAACAGTTGAGGCAATGTCGCTATTGTCCCGTGCAGAGGAAGTTCGCGCCATATTTGCAGAACTCGGAATCAAGGCAGAAACCGACGGAGCGCCAATCGAAAAAGTACATGTCGATGAGAAGTCCTCTGAAGAAACCCTAAAAGAGATATCAATCAAGCTCAATGCCCTTGAAGAAAACGCAAGATCCCTCTACACCCGGCTTCACGAGATAAAGGATGAGCGGGAGAAACTTGAAACCCAGCTCCAGACGCTGAAGGTCCTTAAAAAACTCAACATCGATTATTCAAGCGTGCGGGAGGAGTACGAACGAAAATATGTCCACATTTACATGGCCATCGGAAGCCTTTCAACAGATGAGGTAAAAATCGTTCAACAGGACATATCCAAGGTGACAACAGACTTTGCCTTCTTCTCACACCAGCTTTCAGACGAGAGATCGATCGTTTTCATCGTTGCCATGAAAAAACAGGGCGAAGAGATTGCTTTTATTCTGAACCTGCACACATTCAAACCACTTGATCTGCCTGAGGAATTCAAGGACTTCGAGCTCAGCGACGCGCTTCTGGAGTTTAAGGAGCGCATAGCTAACCTTGATCTTGAGGAAAAAGATGTGTTTCGCAGTCTCAAAAACCTGGCGCTGTCTGAGGAGAAAAACCTCAACGTCTTTAGTGAGCTGCTTGAGTTTGAAAAAACCCTTGACGAGATTATGACGCTCTTTGGCCGGACCGTTGAGACCTATGTTATTCACGGCTGGGTGCCATCGGATGAGGTCTACAACATTTCAAACATCATCCGCGAGGAGTCTGAAGGGCTTGCCGCAATTGAAACTGAGGACGCGTCAAAAGAGGAGTTTCCTCCAACGCTTGTTCAAAACCCAAAGTACGCAGCGCCCCTTGAAGTCATTACAGGGGCGTATGGCACTCCGGCCTATGATGAGTACGATCCCACAAGCCTGGTAAGCATTACATTTCCCATTCTCTTCGGATTCATGTTCGGCGATGTGGGCCAGGGCATTGTTATTGCGCTTATCGGATTTTTTATTGGATTCAGACTAACCGTTGATAAGGCAGTTAAAAACGCTGGAAAAACGATCATGTTATGTGGAATTGCAGCATCACTCGTAGGATTCTTGTACGGTGCCTTTTTTTCAATTGAAGGTTTATTTGAGCCTCTCTGGCTGAGCCCGGTGCACACAGCATCCACAAACATGAACCTCCTTCTCGGCGCGTCACTCAAACTGGGCGTAGTCATCCTCGCAATCGCTATGCTTGCAAACGTGGCAAACGAGGCGGCACACCACAAATATGCTGAAGCCTTCGTATCCAAATACGGTATCTCAGGCATCTGGATGCTCTTTGGCGGCGCATACATGATATCAAAGCACGGAACCGACCTCGGAGCAATTGCAACAGACCTTATCTTCCTACCCTTGGTTATACTTCCCCTTATAATCATGTTTCTCGGCGGCTGGAAGGTAGAGAAACAGCCCATCATGGTTGCCTTTGTTGAGGCCATTTTTGAAGGGCTGGTAAAGCTTTTGGTAAACTCGATTTCATTCATGAGAGTCGCAATTCTTGCAGTCATCCACGGCGCTCTCAGCCTCATCATGGTCTTAATAATTGAGATGATGCCGCCCACAACAATGGGATTCGTCGGAAAGGCAGGGATATTTATCATAATGAACATTGTAATCATTGTAATGGAGCTTTTTGTGGCATTCATTCAGACTATGAGGCTGCACTACTATGAGATATTCTCAAAGTTCTACAAAGGAACGGGTCGCCCCTTCAAACCTTTGGGCTTTATCAGGAAATATACGACCGTGGATAAAAAGATTTAAAAAGGATTACTACTATCTCACAGCAAAGTTATGCGGAGTTAATAATTTTTAATTAGAGGTGAAAGGATGGATAGAAAATTGAAGGTACTAGCAATATTGATGATACTGGTTTTTGCAGTAGGGACTGTATCAGCCGCAGAGAATGCAGAAGGTGGAGCATTTAATCCAGACGGGTGGAAGATAGCAGTGGCCGCAGCCTTTGCTATTGGTGTTGCCGCGATTGCGTCGGCCTATGGGATTGCTAACGCAGGGAGCGCCGCGATGGCAGCGATGGCAGAAAAGCCTGAGATCGCTACTTGGGGTGTAATCATCGTCGCCCTTGCTGAAGGTCTCGCTCTATATGGGCTTGTTATTGCCTTCATGCTTATAAGCAAGATATAAGTCGAGACTTCCTGAAAACAAAACATCGTCGCTGGGAGTATTCTTCTCAGCGCGAGTCTCTCATTTTTCCCCTATTTTTTTTACTTGACAGCGGTAGATAGATTGAAATGCACCCTGAATCTGAGCCCTCTAAAAAAGACAGAAAGATGCTGCCACAGTCTTCTTTTTTTCCATGCTCTACAGTAATCTTAATCTAAGAACGAAGAGAACGTTTAACTCCCTCTCCCCTTGTTTTAAGCAGTTTTGCAGAGTTAGATCAATACAAGCAGTTCCTCGATTTCCTTAGTCGGGAACGACTCATCCTTTGTCTTGATTATCTTTATCAGATTGGATATCTCGTTTTCCTTGAGATTAAGATAGGCGATAAGCGTTCCAATATGAAACCGTGAGCCCAGGAAAAGCTTTTTACTCTCCTTTAGAAGCTGCTTTTTTGTTACAAGCTCAAACCAGAGCAGAGAGGGTTTTTCATTATATTTAGAAATCGCCTCAGCTGTTATCTCGATAAAGCGCTTAGGCATGATATCCGGGAGTCTGGACATATCCTCAATATTCCCTACAAGCATGAACTGCTTAAGTGTAAAGCTCTCACCGCCCTCGATAAAGAACTCCTCCGATTCTGCGGCGGTTCCCCGGAGTCTGAGGGCCATGAGCAGATTAGATAGATCAATGTTAAATCCTACAAAGCGCTTAACCATGGATTTATCCTTTTTAGAAAGCCTCGCCATCGTCTCCTTCACACCCTGATAATAGTAGGCGTCAAGGGCGTTTATATATGGCAGGTCCGCTCCATAACCGTTTTCAGAAACAGCCTCCTCTTCTCCTTTTTCCTCGCCCACCAGCTGATGAACTTGGTTCAAAGGCTCATAGTATTCTGTCCCGCTCAAGGCTTCGATAAGGTCAGTTACACCCTCTACACGCATTATCTTTTCAATAAGCGCTTCATCCATTGTTCCGAAGGGTATAAGGTACTCGGTGAGAGTGATTCCGAGAAACTTCATTTTCACAAGGCTTTTAAGCGTTTCAACCTCGTATTTTTTCGCCATGCTGTGGATAAAATCCTTGGGCCGCCCATCCACACAGTTCACAAGCTTCAGATAATCAGTGTAAAGACTGCGTTTAAGCTGGAGCTCAAGTGCTAGGACATTTGCGTCTGTGATTGCAGCGCTGTAACTGGTGTTTTTAAGCAGTGACACAAGCTCTTCAAGATTGCGGCTCTCAATCAGACCGCGGAAATCCTCTTCTTTAAATAGGAATGACTTCATACCGCCGATTCGCGCGTTCACATAGGCATAGGTTGAAACAGACATAATGGTCTCACATCGAAAAGAAATCGGGCAGGGTTAATAAAAATATCGGTCTAAAAAGAGACGTCACCCGTTAGGTTAAGCGGTTTGCACAGGTTCTTCAGCAGCCGCAGCCTCTTCACGTGTTTCTGTGAACACGGACTTCATATCAGACACAAGCACGATATCCTGGATATTTCGTATCCCGCTGTAAGAAAATATAATCCCTTTTTTGTCTTCGATTCCCTGTTTCTTTTGAAATGCTGAATCCAGGTTTGAGATGAAAATGTCTGAGACGCTGCGCGTGTTTACATCGATTGCAACATCCACGATGCGCCCTACTTTGGCGCCGGAGGTTGTGTAAACTTCTTTTCCAAAGACCTTGCTGAGCTTGGTTATCATATCTTTTCCCACCAAAAATATAGGGCTATGGATATTTATAGCTTTTGTTTGGGGCCGTACTTTATCATCATCTGACGATAATGTAAGATAACTAATCCTCTAGATTAGACCCCCCCCTCAAATACACTAATAATTTCTTGTTTCATCAGAACGGAAAATATTTTAAAAATATTCTGTCCTGCCTACGTTGGGGCCAACTTCATTAATTTTATATATTCAGGTCTCCTAGTCTCCTCTGGTGATTATATGATTGTTACATCTGAAAAGCCTTTTGACAATATACTTGAGATGGTTCAGGGGAAGAAGGTTGGTATATTAGGCTGCGTCGGGGGGTGCGCAAGCCTTTATAATACTGGTGGAAAGGAGCAGGTAGAGTCTCTTTCGAGCAGGCTTTCCGGTGCTGGTGTTGATGTGGTTTTTGCATCTACACAGGGCAGGCACTGCACACTTACCGATTTCACAGGAATTAAGGGCAGTGAGACACTTGGCGAATCTGATGTGATCCTTATCATGGCCTGCGGCGTTGGTGTTCAGAGCGTAGCAGGACTCGCTGAAATACCGGTCTACCCTGCTCTTGACACAAAGTTTGCCGGGATGCGATTTGACTCTGAGCTTGCTGAACGATGCCTTGCATGCGGCGACTGCGTTCTTCACTTGACAGGCGGGATATGCCCGATAACGCGGTGTCCGAAAAGCCTGTTAAACGGCCCCTGCGGCGGAGTCTACGCCGGCAAATGCGAGGTTGACAGGACCAACGACTGCGCATGGATACTCATCTACAAGCGGCTGAAAGAGCTGGGCCAGCTCGACAAGAATAAAACAATAAAGCCTGCCAAGGACTTCAAGGTCATGGCCCATCCAAGGAAATTTACGGAGGCGCTTTAAGATGGCGGTCAGTAAATTCATGGAATCCATTTCTTCGAAGGAGTTCACGATCTCAGGTGAGGTGGACCCGCCGAAGGGTGCGAATCGAGCTACCATAGTCCATCAGGCAGAGCTGCTCAAACCCCATGTGGTCGCGGCAAATGTAACAGACAACCCGCTGGGGATCGTGATCATGAATACCCTTGTGCCCTGCCACATCATGCAGAATGAGGTGGGCCTTGAAGCGGTCTATCAGGTGACCTGCCGTGACCGGAACCGAATCGCGATTCAAAGCGATATTCTCGGCGCTGCGGCGCTGGGCATCCATAACGTGCTCGCCCTTACCGGTGATCACCCCTCCCTCGGCGATCATCCACAGGCCAAGCCTGTATTCGACCTCGGCTCAGTTGAGCTGGTGGACCTTCTTCGGACAATGGTTCACGACGGCACCGATTACGCAGCAAACAAGCTGGACATTGCGCCTGAGATGGCGATCGGCGTGGCGTTGAGCCCAGGGGTGGATCCGGTGGAGCCTGAGATAATGAAGCTTGAAAAAAAGATTGAGGCAGGCGCGGACTTCGCCCAGACGCAATGTGTTTACGACACAAAGGTGCTTGAAAAAATGCTTGACGCCACAAGCCACCTCGACCTCCCCATCCTCCCAGGCATAGCGCCGCTCAAATCGGTGGGAATGGCGAAGTTCATGGCTGCAAACGTGCCCGGTGTTACAGTTCCAAAGGAGATGATCGACACATTGAAAAATGCGAAGGACGTAAAAGACGCCACAATCGAAATTACCGCAGGTCTTCTGCATGATATTAAGGAGCTGGGTTTTCCCGGCGTGCACATCATGCCTGTGGGCATGGACGCCTATGTGGGTGAGATCATCAGTCGCGCCGGCATAAGATGAGCGCCTTTGCAATCGTTCCTGTAAAAGACCTGGATAAAGCGAAATCCAGGCTGGCAGGCAGCCTCACACCTGAGCAGAGAACGGGGCTGCTTCTTGCAATGCTTTCTGACGTGTTAATGGCGCTGTCCAATCTGCCCGCTGTTGTTATCAGCCCTGTGGATATTTCATCTCAACTTTCTGGCTTTGGAAATGTCTTGTTTCTTTTGCAGGAAGGAGAACCCGGCCTGAACAGTGCCGTTGTGCAGGCAAACAATTATGCTTTAAGCCAGGGTGCCGAGGCGACGCTTTTCGTGCCGGCTGACATGCCGCTGATATCAAGAGGGGATGTGAGGGCTGTTTTCGAACTGGGACGAAAATATGGCGCAGTTATTACAAAGTCCAGGGACGGCGGCACAGGCATCCTCTTTCGCAGGCCGCCGGATGTGATGAACAGCAGGTTCACCTCTGATAGCTTCACAGACAATCAAAGGGAGGCACGGGAAAAAGGAATCAAAATGCATGTGCATGATTCTTTCCCGATGTCATTGGACATCGACACGATTGAGGATCTCCGGCTTTTCATGGAACACGGCGAGGGCACAAAGACCTATGAATATTTGAAGACCCTGAAGTTATGGGGCTGAATATCTACCACTCTTCCCGGTGAACGATGCGTTCAATGGGCAGCCGGTCAGTCGGGATAGGATTTTCATCTGGATGGCCGATTGGGATGATTCCAACCGGCACGGCGGTCTTCGGGATTGCGAGGATCTTTCGCACATTTTTCTCGTTGAACGCACCCACATAGCAGCTTCCGAGGCCTTCATTTGTGCATGAGAGCATGAGGTTTTGGGCTGCAAGCGCGGCGTCAAGAATTGAGTAAAGATTCGCCCCCCGACGTCTGTATTTCGCCCGGCTTCGTTCTTTGTTTGCGCAGACCACAACCACAACCGGCGCCTCGGCGATAAAATCCTGATTCAGGGCGGCTTCAGCGATTTTCTTTTTAACCCCCGCCTCTGTTACAACAATAAAGTCGCGTGCCTGCAGATTTCCTGCGCTTGGAGCTCTGTTCGCATCCTGAAGAACCCTGTCAATCGTTGGTCTGTCAACCTGCTCCCCGCTGAAAGAACGTATGCTTCTGCGACTGGAAATCGCCTCCCTCAGATCCAAACCTATGCCCTCGGAATCCCGGTCTCGTTAACGATGATTACGTCTTTGATCGCTTTGACCGCGTTAAAAGGGATGAATATCTCGCCGTAATCATTTGTAACAAACATGCGGGCGTCAATCTCATTTGAAGGCTTAACAACAAGCATTGTAACCTTTCCGCTGCGAGTCTCCATCGAAAGGTCTGTAAGCTTACCAATAACAGTCCCCCGGTCACTCACCACATTCCTTGATAATAGCACCTTCCCTTCTATCTTTGTCATAGGATTACCTCACTTACATCAATTATAAAAAACTAATGCTATAAAAACCCTCCTTTAAGATACGTATCTTAATTCCTTTTTTGGTTAAATTAAACAAGCAAACCTCACAAAAAAATTATTCCCCGATGTCATATTTCTGTTTAAGCCTCCCAGTTGAAATATCATCTTCCACGGTAAGTTTATTATTGCAATGCGGGCAGACATATGTTTTGTCTCTTTCTCTACTAATTTCCGCAGCAAATCCCGATGCCAATATGCCTGCAGGTAGTGCGAATAAACCTATTCCAAGAAGAGCAATTATCGCACCAAAAAATTTACCCAACGGTGTAATCGGATAAATATCTCCATAGCCGACTGTTGTAAGGGTTGCAACACTCCACCACATGGTTGCTGGAATGCTGGAAAAAACAGCTGGTTGAGCAGAGTTTTCTGCATAATATAGGATGCTTGATGAAACTACTAAAAGTATTAAAACTCCGCCTGCAGCAATCTAGTATCTCGGCAATTTAATCATGTTACATAATACTTTGATAGTCTTTCATCCGCCCTTTGCTTTGTGAATCTCCATTCGATCTTCTTTTCCTGTTTGTTTCTCCGGGTCGTCCAGGCCCTGACCTCTCTGGCCAATAGGTGTTTATCCCCTATCCTTCTTCCAGTGCACTCAGCATCCATCACACCAATCTCGATCTCGGCCACATTCAGCCAGCTTGCATGTTTCGGCGTGTAATGGAACTCAACCTTATTGAGGATCCTCTCCGCCTCTTCTGCGCCATAGGTCTCATAGAGCGCTTTCTCGTTATGGGTGTTGAGGTTGTCAACCACCACCCGCAGCATCTCAGCATCCGGATAGGCTCGATCAACCAGATGCCTGATGAATTTTGCAAAATCCCTCTTCGTCCTTCGGGTGGTGACCCTTGTGGTGCGCCTCCCTGCCTTGAATTCGGCGGCCATGAAGATGTTGGCGTTGCCTTTCCTGACATACTCGTAATCATACCTTTCAGCCCTGCCCGGCCTCATGGGTATCGGTTTTCTGCCATCCTCAATGAGCTGCTTTGGCTTCTCATCAAGCCCGATGACAGGCCTTTTGGAATCATAGGGCTCTGCATACAGGTCGAGAACGTCGTACATCCGCATCCTGAACCCAAGGGTTATCTTAGGGATGCACCACATCTTTTTCAGCCAAGGCTTAGTTTTCGTTTTTTTAAGATAAGGCGGACGCTCTCCCGGTTAATGGTCTTGAAACCCTTCCTGTTCTTCATTTCACCGGCCAGCAGCCTGACGGTCCATCGCTTCAGGCCTCTTGGCGGAGCCGTGCACGCAGTCGCAATAATCTCAGCTTCCTCTTTATCGGTATATTTCCTAGGTTGCCCGGGTCTTGGTTTTTCCTTCAAAGCAGAATCCAGCCCTTCTTTCACGTATCTCTTTTTAATCCGCCAAACACTCTGCCGGTGGACCTTCGTTGCACTGGAAATATCGTCGTTGCTGTAGCCTTCATCCGCCAAAAGCAAGATATTCGCCCTTGCGACCGCCCTCGCCTTCTTTGTCCCCTTTTTCACGAACCGTTGCAGGAACTCGCGCTCCTCTTTTTTGAGTTTTATTTTTAACATGTATTGGCATATGTAGCCATAACATATAAATGTAACTGAATTAAGTTGTCATTGCACTAGTTCCTCTTTGGCATTCCTTAATACAGCGCCAAACGTTTTCGCTGCTTTTGAATATCTCCCCATTTTTAAAATTCGTGTAATCCTCATTAGACGCAGCACTCTAAGAATCCTTAAGTCGAAAGCTATGAACACAGGCAGATAAAACGGTAGTATCGCAAGTAAGTCTACTAATGCAAGCGGAGTAAAAGCAAATCTTAATCTGCCATTGATCGGGTTCTTGAATCTATCGTCCGAGGTTGAACTCCAAACACGCAATATATATTCGATTGAAAAAATTGTCACAGACGCGACTTCGAAATAGAAGAAAAAAGCCGCATATTTTAAGGTCAGACCTTCAACAGTTTCAAGAATAACTGCAATAACATTTAAAGAAATTAAACTCATGATAAAAACATCAAAGATTTTGCTGAAAGAATCGTTTTCCTCTGCAATCTCTAAGATCTGAAAAATCCTGCTTTTTCTATCAGCGCTTATCATGAAATTTGGTAAATCATGGCGCAAATATAAAATCTTTTATGGGAAAATACAGTTTATCAATTACTTTTTTATCACATGTGCCTTTTTCTTAGACTATGAAGGCTCCATACCTCGGCAGAATCGACCTATATTGGTGTCAAAACTGCAACGTGCCGGTGCTTGCGAAAAAATGCTGTGCCTGCGAAAAGGCGACTGAAAAAATATCTATCACCCCGCCCGGAGATGTGAGACCCGCCTTTGCCCATGACATTGAAGTAATCAACCAGGCAGCGGAGGAAGGGTTCGGCGTGCCCCTGATTAGGGATGAGCGTATCGTGCTGCTTAACAGCGTGCCAGGATTTGACAGATTCGACGAGATCATCGTTGACGGCGCTGTAGCAGGCGCGCTTCGATTTGACGTTGAAAAGCTGCATCTAGAATTTATGCCGCGGCTTGAAGGCGCTGCGCGCATCTGGACTGCGGGGGCGTCGAAGGGTTTTGTCGAGGTTGCGGAGGATGCTGCCAAGTACATTTTAGATGGGAAAAGCGTTCTCATGCCTGGTGTTGTGGGCTTTGACCGGGGTCTTCAGGCTGGTCAGGAGGTGATTGTCACCGCTGGAGGCAGGGTTATCGCAGTTGGAAAGACCCGGTTTTCAGGTGAACAGGCAGCGTCCACTGATAAAGGCATGTTCGTAAAAGTGAGAAAACGCGCAGGAACAGGAGACAATCGGATACCAGCGGGCGGGCAGAGCAGAGAAACGCTTCTCGCAGCGAATAAAGGCGTGATTCAAAGCTTTGAATCTGAAGCACTGGCATTCATTAAAAAGACAATAGACGCGCATAAACTGCCGGTGGTGGTCTCCTTTAGCGGCGGAAAAGACAGCCTGGCAACTCTTCTGCTTGTGCGAAAAATAATTGAGCCAAAGGTGCTTTTTATTGACACTGGAATAGAGTTTCCAGAGACACTGGCCTATGTAGAAAAAATCGCAAGGGAATTTGACCTGGACCTTATCACAGCAGAGGCAGGGGATCGTTTCTGGAAGGGAATGGATGTATTTGGGATGAGCGGACGCGACTATCGGTGGTGCTGCAAGGTCTCAAAGCTAGGGCCGGTTGCAAAGGTCATGGCCGAAAGCTACCCAGAGGGTTTTCTCAATTTCATCGGGCAGAGACGCTACGAGTCAGAAATCAGGGCGAAAAGCGGGCGGATCTGGAGAAACTCATGGCTGCCCCGACAGCTCTGCGCAAGCCCGATTCAGAACTGGACGGCACTGCACATCTGGCTCTATATTTTTAGAGAAGAGGCTGAGGCAAACCCGCTCTATGAACAGGGGCTTGAGCGCATCGGCTGCTGGGTCTGTCCATCATCATCACTTGCAGAGACCTATTCATTCAGGGAGCTGCACCCTGAGATGTGGCAGCGCTTTGAAAACGCCCTGTTCTCCCAGGGATTTACTGCTGACGAAGTCAAGTTTGGCTTTTGGCGGTGGCGCAGTCTTCCAAATGGTCAGAGAAGCCTCATGGATGATCTGGGTGTGGAACCATGTAATCGCAGGCAGCGGCCCAGCCCGGGCGAGTCTGACACTGTGAGGGTGGAAAACCTGGCGTCTGTTCTCGGCGGCGAGGTTACTGATGACATCTCGTTGCGGGCGAGTCTTTGCCTGGGGTGCGGTGTTTGCCTTGCCCATTGCGGGCAGGGGGCTATCGAGTTTCAAGGCGGCAAGGTTTGGGTGGGTGAGGGATGCCTTGGCTGCGGAAAATGCCATGTGCGCTGCCCCATCGTTAAGTATTTATAAAGAGATTTGTAACTAATATACTCATGATAGTTAGAGACATAATGCACTCGGCCACAATAGTCGAACCAGAGATAACAGTTTCAGAAGCCGCAAAACTAATGAGAAAAAAAGAGATAGGCTCAGTCCTAGTGAAAGTCCACTCCAAAAAATGGGGAATGGTCACAGAACGAGACATCCTGAACAAAGTGGTCGCAGAAGACATAACACCCACAAAAATGGCAGTCAAAGAAATCATGACCGACCTCAGATGCACAATCGACGCAGACTCACCCCTTGAAGACGCAACCGAGATATTTGCCAGAGAAAAAATACGGCGCCTCCCAGTAACGGAAAAGGAAAAGATCGTCGGCATCATCACATCGAGAGATGTTGCGAGAC
>QIDD01000017.1 GCA_003230355.1 Methanobacteriota archaeon | reverse complement strand
GCGCAGGTGGCAATCATCCCCTCAAACATCGCTCAGAGCGCGCCAACCGCAGAGTATCCTGAAACAACAATCCTCAACAACGGAACAACCATCATCATCTACGCAAACTCATCAAGGATCTCGGTGGTACCATGAAATCTGATGAAGAGGGCCAGATATCAATCGAGTTCCTCCTAATTGTCGGAGCTGTTCTTACCATGACCGTCGTGGCAATTCCCATGGTTTTGAAAAACGCTGAGATGAACCGTGGGCTCATCGCAGCACGAGACGGCGCAACTTTTGGTGCCGGGATGAGAGGATTGGGTTTTGCTGGTGGTAGTGTCGATGCTCAGCCATCAGGTGTTGTAAAGATTGAGAAATTAAACTACACAGTGGCAGATGTTACAGACGCTCCAGACAACGTTACTATTAATATTTATGCCAGGATTCCTAGCAACATGGATAGCTCGACAATCTGTTCATCTATTCGAACTCAATCTCAACGAAACATTGCATATGCTTTCACTGGGCAATGGCCTTCAGGAGCAATTGTTCCATTGGCAAACAGAACAGGTAGTTATTATGTATTTAAAGTAAGCTGCACGCCATTATCTTAATTTTTTTGTGCTGAATATGTGTAATCAGGTGTTATTCGATGTCGGTCCGAGTCTTGCAGGTTTTCTGGGTTTTTTCGTTGTCAGTTCTTTTACAGTCTGGTTGAGCTTGTAGAAGTCGATTGGCTTTTCAACATGACTGTCAGCACGGCCGTAGTCCATGCTGCGTTTTATATCCTCAGGGCTTGAACGCACTGATAGCATTGAAACCGGCACGTCCTGAAGCGACGTGTCTTCTTTTATCCTGCGTGAAACCTCCCATCCGTCGAGATCCGGCATCATGATGTCAAGAAGCACGAGATCAGGTTTTTCCTCTTTCATCATGGCCAGGCACTGCGAACCGTCCTCAGCCTCGATTACATCATAATCTTTGCTCTGGAAAAACCATTTCAGCAGGCTTCGAATATCCTTTTCATCGTCGCAGACAATTATTCTTTTTTTCATAAACCCAGCTCTAAGGCTATATTGGCTTAAGTCCTATTTATACTCTTGTTTCAGACCATCAACCTTTCTGGAACAATTTCGAATCTCTGGAGCAGAGTTTACCTCTTCAAACCACACCACGCCGGTGAAGCTGTTTTTTGTCCATTTCCTCTGCAGTATCAATCCAAGGAAAAACTTTGAAATAACGTAGAATCTGAAAAAAACTTTTATCGCAATTTCATGGCGCCCGCCATCCATTGTGGCAATGTATTTGTCATCTATTCTGGAGTCATCGCTGAAGTTGACTCGGCCGATTATGCTTAGGTCCAAGCGCGCGCCGGAGTCACGCCTTGGGCCGAGAACGATTATGTCAAGCGGGGCTCCATCCTCACCCAGTGTGCCTTCAATAAAGCCGTAGTTAAAGGGTGTGGGGAGAGGTGAAAAAAAGGCGGTTTCAAACCCGTCCCCGGTCTTCACCAGTTTTCTGAAGCTCCACTTCGAAGTCTCAATCACAATCTGCATCTTACAATCGAGATCATTGGCGTTGAATATAGTTGTTTTGCAGGCGCATGGCATCGTCTTCCAGATTCGGGCTTTCACATATTACAAGGCCGTTTATGTTAAAGTCGCTGAATGTTTTGAGAAGCCCTGCATAGTTCATGTCCGAGTCGTCGAGGTTGAGATGTTTTTTCTCGCCTTTACGGGTGTATTCGATTCCTGACAAGTGTATGTGCATGTCGTCAAGCGCTGTTCTGCCCAACTGTTCTTCAACCTTTTCAAGGATTTCGTAAAACTCCTGCCCAGTGTTGTACCTGCCCTCTCTCGCGTGGATGTGGGAAAAATCAAAACAGGGTAAAACTCCTTCAACCTCGGCGCTGAGGCTGAGCAGTTCATCGAGCGACCCGAACTGTGTGCGTTTTCCAGTTGTTTCAGGCCTGAGAACAACCACGACCCCCTCACTTCTCAGTTCTACTGCAATATGCTGAAGAGCGTTTTTCACCCCTTCGTATACTGTGCTTTTCTGGCTTTTCATGTAAAAAGCAGGATGAAATACGATGCCGTGCGCGCCGAAGATGCTGCCGATTCGTGCAGACTTTTTTATCCGCTCTATGCTTGCTCTGGTTTTTTCAGGGTCCGGAGAGTTCAGATTAATGTAGTAGGGTGCATGCACGCTCAGCTTGATTCCATGACGTTCTGCCGCCTCTTTTACTGCCATTGCAGTGGCCTCGCCCATTTTCACGCCGCGCACAAACTCCACTTCCATGCAGCCCAGGCCAAGCTCCCGGCTCCGCTCAATTCCTGAAACCGTGCTTCTGGCCTTGGAGCTAACCGGTGTTCCTGCCGTGCCAAAAAACAACTTTTTCACAATAGTCTCCTTAAATCCAGCTTTATCATAGGAAAACCGCCTTACATGGTAAAACAATTCTATTAAAAGTCGATTTTGGCGTGCAGTATTTAGATCAGGTATTTTTCGAGAACAATGCGCGTGTTCTCCACATCGCCAACTCGAAGAGCAATATCAGTCGCTCCCTTCTCCCTACCCAAGATATAGATGTATTGAATGTTGATCTCCTCATCTGCAAGACGCCGAGTAACCTTACCCAGCTCGCCCGGCTTATCAGGAAGCCGAATCGAAACAATCTCAGCCACACGATAGTTGAAACCTTCCCTGCCAAGCGCTCGTGTAGCAGTGTTCACATCCCCGGTGACAATGCGAATAACCCCGGCCTCTCCGAGGCCCTCAGCAGATATTGCTTTAATGTTCACACCGCTGCGACCAAAGGCCTCACAAATATCAGCAAGCGCGCCAGGCCGGTCCTCAACAAGAATAGTTATCTGATCCATAATTCAGCACCTCCAAAAAGCACATACAATGAAATCGGCGCCAACTAAGATAAAAATATAACTGAAAAAACATTATTTGGTTGTCAGCTTGAAAATCATCAGGATAATTTTTATTAGATCGCTTTTTTGGGATTGGAACAAACTGCTCAGCTAGGAGATTAGAAATTTTTTTATGCCCCTTCTGCTCATTAAATATTAAGGAGGTGATAAATATGACTTCTTTAGCTGAAGAAATTAAGAAGCAGACCTTGACTTTGATGACGGCCGCCCTTGGGTTTGTGGCTGCATTGATTTGGAAGGATGCGATTTCAGCCTGATTAAGTCCGCTTTATGAGAGCGGCGAAGGCGCTACAGGACTCACGATTGCGGCACTTGTTGTCACAGCTGTTGTGGTTATCATCACAATACTTCTTGCAAAGTTTCTTGCGCCGGCTGATGCACAGGAGGGTTGAACACCCTCCTTTTTTTATTCCCCCGTCCTTCTCCCATCCCAGGAAAAAAGGGATATGTAACACCGCATTCGGAACTGCTGGCAATAGTAGAAAGGTATAAAAGCGCACCGCCAGCCATTTATTTTGGGGATGGAGTTTTCTCGTTTTACCTCTCAACCTCTCTCTTACCTCCTCCCCTCCACCCTCCTTATGTTTTCAGCGTCCACCACAGGCGGGCGACATAAACCTTTATATATCTCATGCTGCGGGATTAAAAAGTATGTCTGACGATCTAAAGGTTATTGCAGAGTCAATCCATCGGGAAGCGCAGGAAAAATACAAGTCAGAAAATCTCCTAAAGGATCTAGAGGGATATAGCCCAGAGGTTTTCGGGGAGATAGTTGAGTTTTTCAAGGTTCAAAACGAGGCGCACCCCTATCTTGAGGCTTTTGAAATCTATCTTGTAATCGAGGAGGCGCTGCCCTCAAAAAATCCGAGTAAAAAAGATATTCAAAAGGTAATTGGCGAGCTTCTAAACATTGCTGAAACTGCCTAGCCTGTTTCAGCGGGCATGGCAAACAGCTGCTCTACACTCATGCTTTTTTCAAGGGAATCCACCGTTATTACTGCTATTGCTCCCTGTTCCTGAATCTTGTATCCGTCGAAGAGCGAGATTTCGAATTCAAAGGTTTCGCTTATTGTCTCGCCGCCTGCCAGGTCTCCGAGGCTGCGTTCAATTCTGGGCTCACCGCTCAGTTTGATTCTCTCACGTTCAATTGTGAAAAGCTCAAATGTGGCTCTAAGGTTGTGAGCTGTGAGATCGCCCGTGTTTTTTATACGCGCAGTTCCAACTATCTTGACTTTGCTTGGGATAAATCCACAGCAGAGTTCATAGCCTGGGTCTGGAATGAACAGCTGAAAGTCTGGCGGACGCTGGGCTGGCGGGTCGGCGGATGTTGGCGGCTCTGTTTGCCCCAGCGGTAATGTTGTCTGCGGCGGCAGGGTGTTTGGAATTGTGGTTGTGGAGCTCATGCTGATGAGCTGGGTTGTGGAAGTAGCTGCATTCGAGTTTTCAACGGCAACCTGGGATGATATGATTAGATAAAGCAGCGCAACTCCGATCACCGCAAATGTGAATATGTTAGCCCTGAAAAGTCGGGCCCAGTCTTTACCGTGCTTTTCCACACACCTAATCTGATTCCTAACTGGTATAAACATTACTTTAAAAAAATTTTAAAGCCTAGGAATTTTTACAACAAATGTGCTTCCGCCGCCGGGGTTGTCCTCCACCCAGACCCTGCCTTTATGCGCTGCAACCACCCGTTTTACGATTGCCAGGCCCAGACCCGTTCCCTTGACACCGCCTTTTTCAAGCCTGCTGAACCTGTAGAAGACATCTTCTTTATACGCATCGGGAATGCCGCCTCCACTGTCAGAAACTTCAATGCGCCAGTTCTGGTTGCTCTCTGTAATCTTCGCAGAAACCACTGTGTTTTCAGGCCCGTATTTAATGGCGTTGCCCAGAAGGTTTGAAAAAACATCGTATATGAGCGGGTTTACAAGTGCAGGGTATTCGCCGGCTGCATTGATTTTAAGGTCCATGTTTTTGGCCTCGGCCATATCCTCCAGCTCACTTACTGTGCTCTTTAAAACCGCGCCCAAGTCTTCTTCGCTGATTTCAAACACCTCCCCAGATTCGAGTTTAGCGAGAATCGACGCGTTTTCGATGAGATCGATCATCCGCTCCTGGCTTTGCAGAATCTTTTCAAGGATGTCCTTTTTATCCTCGTCTTCCTCCATTTCCAAAACGAGCTCGGTGCTCAGCCTCCCGATGTCCGCGGGTTTGAGCATGTCGTGGCGCATGATGTCGATGAAGAGGTCTTTAACCTTGTTTGATCTTTCAAGCTCGGATGTGCGCTCCCGAACCTTGATTTCCAACTGGGCTGCATTTTCTTTTGTCTCACTGTAGAGCCTTGCATTTTCAAGCGCCACGGCCGCGCTGTTTCCGATGCTTTGAAGAATCTCAATCTCTCCTCGGCGAATCTCTCCTGTCTGATTCAAAAACAGGGCGAGCGCTGCAAAGACCTTTTTCTTCCGAAGAATAGGTATAAAAACCGCAGATTTTATTCCCTCGATTTCACCCAGATTGGACAGGGCCTTCACAACGGTTATATCAGGTATGATTTTAGGTGTTTTCAACCCATCTAAATACCCGGCGAGGTCGGGTTTTTTTCCAAATCCCACTGTCCAATCTGCCTCCATCTTGCCGCTCGGCGCTCGGCGCTGAAAATAGCAAATCGCCGCCGGATCCAGTGTTTTTCTCGCTGCCTCAGCCATCTCCTCATAGATCCGGTTTTTCTCAAGGAAAGAGCCGAGGCGCCGTGTTATTTCAACGATACGTTTTAAATCCACTGTCTGCTCCCGTAGAATGCTGTTTGTATCCCGAAGCTGCCCCTCCATCTCCAAAATCTTCGTTACCTCGTTGCAGACCACAACAGCCCCTTTCGCGCGGCCCTCAGCGTCCCTGCGCAGCGTGAAAATATTTGAATAAAATCGCTTCCCCCCATCCACCGTGGCCGCCGACTCAAAATCAAAGGATTGTCCAGTCTTAATCAGCCTTTCAAATCTCTCGTTTAAAGCAAGCTGAGACCCTGACTCTCTTATGATGTTTCTCCCCACCAGGCTTCCACTCGACCAGTTGAAGGCCTCCTCCACGCCTCTGCTTGCAAAGACGACTACACCCTTCAAATCGGTTACAGCAATCCCCACACCCGCCTCATCAAGCATGGCCTGAGAAAAATCTTTAACCTCAAATAGCTCCTTTTCCAGCCTGGAGATGGAGGCCACATCTTCAACTACCAAAATCAAGCCTGTAATGGATGACCTCTCATCCCGATAGAGTGAAAGAGAGGCCTTGAGAATGCAGAGCCGGCCCCGTACATCATAGAGCCGAATCCTCTGATTGCGGATCCGCCCAAGCGCCCGGGTCTCGTCCATCAAATCTCTAAGCGTCGTCGTCTCCTGCGCGGGCGCAAAGTCATAGAGAGATTTCCCAACCACGTCAATAGATCGATAGCCAAGCAGGCCAAGAGCGACTTTGTTGATTCCAACGACCCTGCCCTCAATGTCCATTAAGACCGCGGCCTCTGGGAAGGCTTCCACCATCTTCTGTAAATAGTCGTTCATTGTTCCCACCTTTATTTATTCAATCGTGAAGAGATATATGTTGCCAAAGACAAGGCCGCAGCCTGAAACTATTCGATCGCCCCATTTCGAAATATCCACGTCCCAGATGTTCTCCCCTGTCTGATATTTCCAGACCTGTTCACCCTCCTTAGAATATAGCAAGAGCGCTCCGTTCATCAGGCCGGCCACAACATCACCTTTAGAGGATACTGACACGCCGTACACCGGGTTCAGGGTGTCCATCGTCCAGATTATTCTGCCCTCTGAGTCCAGCAGATACACACCGCCCTTGCGCGTTCCAACTGTGATGTACTCTCCGCTTTTTGAAATCGAAATCGACTGTATGTTCTCCCTCGGCTTGAAGGCTCTAAGCTTCTTCAGCCCGCCTGCAGGCATCATTTCAAACAATGCTTCGCCTGAAGCAGCGATTATTCGATCACCTTCATCGGTTATATCGAGTTTTTTGATGATCTCCTCAGTTGTCTTAGTGTGTTTCACATCCCCCTTCCTGTTGTAGACTGTGATTTCGAAATTGCTAGTGGAAATTGCAATGGTTCCAGCCTCCTTTGAAACTGCAACAGAGGTTATCCCTGCCTTCCCGAAATCTTTCTCCCAAAGAGTCCTTCCCTCCTGAGCGCAGTCCAAAAGCTCAAGCCTCCCCTGTGAATTGCCATATACTCCAAAACGCCCCTCAGCTGATATGTCAACTGTTACAACGCTTGCACCGGTCTCCCGCCGCCAGGGTGAACTTGCAGATTCATCGATTAAATAGACGATCCCATTTTCAGAGCCTGCCAAAATAAACGCGCCGTCGCTTGTGCTCGCCTCACAGCGAATGCTCCTCTGAGTCTTGTACTTCCAGAGCAGGTCAAATGACACGCTGCTCATGGCTCTGGATTTTTTCAACTTCTCACGCTCAAAATCAAGATCCAAGGCGAAATCCCGTTCATCCTGCACAACACGCCCGGCCAGATCATCGGAATCGCCGGTCTCGCTCTCACCGCCGGCGCCTTCACCATCAACACCAGGCTCTGATCCCGGCCCCCCGCCGTCACCGAAATCCTGCACGTCCCGAACAACACGGCCCTCGCTTCCCAGGATAAGATCACTGTTCACATAAGATTTTATTATCTTTGAAATCGACTCAATCTTCATATCCTCGATAAAACCAAGAAGCTCAAGCATATGCTCAGGATCATCAGCTATTATCTCAAAATACCGGCTCAAAATCGTTCCAACACGATGTCCGTCTTTCGTGGTCTTGCCAAGATACTGCTCCACAATCTTTGACAGATCTTCAGACCCTTCAAGACCGCTGAAATCGGCGCCCCGTGTCTTCTCATATTCCTCCATCGCCTTTGCTTCAAATCCCCGGCTCTCATAGGCAAGACCCAGGATATAATGGCTTATAGGGTTTGTGGGATCGATGTTGATTGCATCCTCATATGCGGATAGCGCCTCCCCGGCCTCGCCTGACTCTTCCTTTTCAAATCCATAGGTGAGCCTGGCCTCAGCCGCCTGTGTCAGATTGTATCGGATGAAACGGGCAAGCGACACCCGATCCCCGATCCCTGTAATCTCATGAAACTCTTCTAGAATTGTTTCAAAGCTAAGCTCGCGTAAATAGCTGTAGGCCGGCCTGCTGGAAAAAAGCTCAACTGTTGATTCGAGCACGCGCCCATTGAGATATGTGAGTGGATGGCTCGATGCCTCTTTGTATCTCGAAAGTGCCTCCTCCTCAAATCCGTTTTGCTCGAGAAAGAGGCCAAAGAGATAATGGCCGTGCACAAGATACGGCGCCTGGTCCACCACTACGCTAAAGGCTTTTTTCGCCGAGTCAAACTCACCTTTTTTCTCAAACTCGATTGCCTCGGCAAGCATCTGTTCCGGGTCGTCGAAAAGTATCTGCCTGCTTAGATCAAATAAATCCTTCACGCGCCCCTCCGTATTTACCGCCCTTTTTCTCAGCTCTTCAAAAAGCCTTTCCAAAATCTTTGGCCCAAGCTCTATTCCACCCAGTTTGAATCCTAAAAATTCTCTGACCTCAGGAGAGAGGGCGGATAAAAGCACGTTTGTGTTTAATACTAAAAAGGACCTATTTTTTTCAACTCCTCGACCCACCATTCCAAGTCCATTTAATAGTAAAAGCGCGGAGGGTGATGCTGAAAACTTTTCAAGAGCCAGCGTGTACTCTTTGGCCGCGCCCTTGAGGTCTCCTTTCTTTTCAAAGGCAATACCGCGTCTCACAATCGCGTCTGACTCGTTGATAAGCTCTCGCTTGTTTGCCTTTTCCAAATAATAGGTAGGGATGTATTTCAGACCTTCCCTTGCGCTTTCAAGTGTATCGTCGATGTCTAAGGCTTTTTTATAGTGTATTATGGCCTGGTCCAGATCGCGAGTTTCCTTGTATACATCGCCGAGATTTGCGTGTGCCTCTGCAAAGTCTTTGTCAAGCTCTATTGCCCGTTTGTATGCCTGTGATGCTTCGACGAGTTTTTTGTTTTGTTCAAATATAATTCCAAGATTGAAATGCGCCTTTGCATAGTTGGGGTCTATTGACAGGGCTTTTTTATAGGATTCTTCTGATCTGGAGTAGTCTCTTTCCATATAGTAAGCGTTGCCAAGTAGGACCAGTGTTTTTTTGTCCAGGCCCTGCACGGCAAGCGTTTTTTTGTATTCTTTAATCGCTGTTTTGTAGTCTTTTTTGTTGTGGCTTTCCAGAGCTGATTTGAAGTGGTCTATCTCCGTTTCCCCGGTTTTTTTCATCGAAGTCTCCTGTTTATACCACTGAGTTTTGGGTGTCGAGCTATTTAATCTTATTTTCAAAGCCATTAGAACTGGAAGAATATTCTAGAATAATCTTTCTGTTTTGTTAATTTATAAAAGAAAAATTTATATACTTAAAAAGAATGAGAAAAACCATGCCAATTGCACACAAAAAAGACTCAACATTCGCAAAGGCCGCATTCATTCTTGGAATAATCATTATCCTAGCATCAACCTACATGATGATAAAAGGCGCCTAATAACATCTGGTTGTTTTTATAATTTCACCCACAAATCTCTATCTGTAAAAATCAATCGAATTTTTTGTTCGATTGCGGTAATACTTTTTTCGACCACGTTTTTGCGGCAGTTTAGCGACAGCGCAAACTGGCGGGAAAAGGTGGAATTAGCCGAAAAAGACTTTGGCTATTTCGTAGAGTTTTGGGTCGACGGTGCGGGTTTTTTCCACTGCTTCTTTGAGTTCAACCGGCACGATTTCGCTTCCTCGCAGCGCCGCCATCTTCCCATATTCGCCGTTTTTCACCATGTCGATTGCCGCTATTCCATATCGAGTTGATAGCACTCTGTCAAAGGCTGTGGGTGTTCCACCCCTCTGGGTGTGCCCAAGGATTACTGCCCTGCTCTCAAAGCCGGTTCTCTTCTCCACCTCTTTTGCCAGTGTGTTTCCAATGCCTCCAAGGCGGATGTTGCCGAATTCGTCTTTCTCATTGCTCACTGTTTCAACGGTGTCTGCTTCAACGGGTTTTGCGCCCTCAGCCACAACTATTATGCTATAATTCTTGCCTGTCTGCTTTCGCTCGTTTATGCAGATGCACACGTCTTCAACCTTGAAGGGTTCTTCAGGCACAAGTATCATGTGAACTCCTCCAGCGATGCCTGCGTAGGTTGCAATCCATCCGGCGTGTCTTCCCATCACTTCAACTACAATCACGCGGTGATGGGATTCAGCGGTTGTGTGAAGCCTGTCGATTGCGTCTGTTACAATCTGAACTGCTGTTATGAATCCGAAGGTCATGTCTGTTCCGCTGAGGTCGTTGTCAATGGTCTTTGGAACGCCTACAGCGTTTATCCCCCTGCTCTGTAGTTTGTTTGCAGCTCCCAGCGTATCATCACCGCCGATGACGATAATCGCGTCGAGACCGAGTTTCCCATAGTTTTCCACCGCCTTTGCCATGTCTTCATCAGATTTCGCCGGATTTGTTCGCGAGCTTCCAAGGATTGTTCCGCCCCTGAAAAGTATTCCGCTTACTGCTTTTTTGTCAAGAGGCAGGATCTTCATTTCAAGCAGCCCGGCCCAGCCGTCTTTC
>QIDD01000016.1 GCA_003230355.1 Methanobacteriota archaeon | reverse complement strand
CATAGCCGCGATGTCCGAGAGCACAACATTCACAGCATAAATTCCAATCTGCTCAGCTGTCATCTCACGTGGGATGTGGGTTTTTTGAAGAACCGTGTCTGTTGAAACTACGAGGCAATCACCTCCGCCGAGGCGAAAGACTGCGCAGTCATCGCCAATAGATTTCAAAATATCCCTGTGCTGCAATTTTTCAAACTCTCTTTTGAAAAGCTCGATTATGCCCTGTTCGCCAAGGTCTGCAAGTTTCATCTGCCAACCTCCACATCGATTGCCACATGCACCTCAGAAGGCGAATAGCTGCGAACAATCCTTTTACCGATGATTTCCGCGGTACGATAAGTTTGCTTTGCCCGCTTGATTATAAAATCCACTTCATCTTCGTAGAGCCGGCCTCTGGGCGAAACACCGTAGTAGTGGACTATCCCCCCCTCTGGTTTCAGCGTGTCAAGCGCTGTTTCCAGAAATTCCCGTGCGCCCTTGGGTAGATTCATTATCACCCGATCTGAAGTCCCTTTCGGCGCCAGTTTTCTGCAGTCGCCATGCCATGCCTTCACACGATCGCCCACCTTGTTTATCCTAATGTTCTCATCAAAATAATGGATGGCGCCATCATTTATGTCGATGCCTGTAATGCGCACATCCCGATGTTTTGCGATCACTATCGAGTAAGGGCCGACCCCTGAAAACAGGTCCACGATCACCTCGCTGTCTTGGACCTGGTCTCGTATCCTCTGCCGCTCAAAGGAGAGTCGGGGCGAAAAAAACACCTTGGCTATGTCGAGTTTGAACTGGCAGCCGTGCTCGCGATGCACTGTTTCTGTTCGCTTTTCACCTGCAAGCCATTTTATCTTTCGCACCCGCCGCGCGCCCTCCACTGAGGAGGACTTTTTGAACACTGCCTTCAGGTTTTTCTTTGACTCTAGAAGCACTGCTCCCAGCTCCTTTTCATAGGTCTCAAACCCCTGGGGCACCTCAAGCACTGCTAAATCGCCGATTACGTCATAAGCTGAAAGTGTGCATCCGAGCCTTGCAGTCAGCCTCTCAAATCCATCGGCAGGAGTAAAATCCTCGAACTCATCCTCCACGACCGTGTATCGCACATCGCCCAGGTCGAAATCCGAGTGTCTGAGCGGAAAGATCACGCCCTGCCCATGCTTGACCTTCTTTGAGTCAAGTGCCTTCTGCTGCTTCAGAAGCGTCTTTACGATCTGCGCGTCGCAGGGCGAGACCTTGATTCCTCTTGACCGGCTCATGGCAAAATATCCCCCTGAAGATATAAAAAATGTGGCAAAGTTTAATGTCTGCTTTATCCTTTTTTACTCTTTGATTTCATGCTTAGAATTTCTTTATTTAGTTTATCTATTTGTTCTTTCTCATAATCGGTCATGGGTTTTAAATACCCAGGCACTCTATCTGTTTGCTCAACCCCCTGTGACTCCCTAGTATACCTTATTAAGTGAGTGCAGTCAATAGATGTATCGGCATGGGCTGTGAAGCCCTTTTTTCTTGCGTCGTAGAAAAATGCTGCATCCTCTCCAGCTTTTTTTGAGTCCCCTATATTTCTGAAGGCAATTTTTTCCAGAATCTTTCTGTGTATAAGACAGCATCCAAGCCCTGCAACTCCTATTTCTATCAACTTGCCGCTGCGGCAATCCTCTGATGGAACCTGTTCCACGATATCCTCGCTAATATAATAAGTCAAACAAGGAATGACGTGTTGGTTGCCGCCTCCCTGTTTCAGAGTGGGGTACACTCCGGTCACAAGCGGCTTTTTGTGTGACAAAAGCTTTTTTAGCGCGTTTTCTGGAGCAATAACGTCGCTGTCAAGAAAGAAGAGATAATCATAGCAGCCCTTCAAAAAATAGTCCCTTACTATGTTTCTCCCTGAGATGATGTTTTCTATCCGATTTTCTTTTGGAGCGTCTTTTATGACTGTGAAGCCTTTTTTTTCTAAAATTTCATTGTAGTCGCTTTTTGAATTGTCCACAAATAAAACATCAAAGTCTCTGAATGTTTGATTCTCGATAGACCCGATAAACCTATCCAAACAGAATGCGTGAAGATAAGATGTTACAACTCCTATTAATATCTTTTTTTTCATTATTCTAGGGGGGTTGCTTAACAAACTATAAAAGATTTTTTAATGCCCTCCAGATAAGCCTGGATACTCGTTGTGTTGTAAGGGGATGTATCATTAATTTTGTTTTCAGGAATATGTGAGGGCGGGTAATAAAGAAATAAATACCTTGAACCTGGATATCTAATTCTTCGATGGCGGTGGAGAATGTTTTATCCGGCGAAAATGAAGAAGATTTGTGTGGTTGCACTTGATAGATATAGGGACCGGATAGTGGAGCGGCTGCACGTGCTTGGGACAATTGAGCTTTTGGAGCAGGAGAATAGGGGTTATGAGGGCCGGGTTTATGGTGAGAAGGGCCGGGAGCAGGTAACTGGGCTTTTGCGCAGGGCTGAGGAGGTTCTTGATTTTCTTTCTCCCTTTGAGACTGTGGCTGGAAAAGGTTCAATTTTGAAGATGCTTTTAGAGCGCCCGGCCCCGCCTGTTTTTGACAGTGGTATTTTGAGTGTGGCCGGGGGGAATAATTATCTGAGGGGACTTTCCGGCAGGGTGCGGAGGCTTCGGGAACGCCTTGGGCGTTTGGAGTCTGAGCTTGAGAGGGTTGATTTGGTTTTGACTGAGGTTCAGGGTCTATTGGGTTTGGATGTTGATTTGTCTCGTGTCCGTGATACTGAGCATACTTTTTCGGTTTTAGGGCGGGTTTTGGCGGATTCGTTTGAGGAGCTGAAAAAACAACTTGTGACATTTGACGTAACAATAGTTACTGACGTGGGCGAGGAAGAGATACCGCTCCTAATTCTAGGCCTGAAAAAACAAAAAGAAGAGGTAACAAAAACACTGGAAAAGATCGGATTCAAAAAAGTGCCGGCCCGCAGCCTCAAAGGAACACCCAAAGAAATCACAGCCAAAAACCTAGAACGCCGAACTACACTCACAAGCGAAAAAAATGCGATCAAAAAGGAACTTGCAAAAACAGCAGAAAAAGAGATGCAAAACCTGCTGGCACTTCGCGAATACCTTGAAATCCAGCTTGAAAAATATGAGGCCCAGCGGCTCTTCTCTGAAACCAAAAGAACATTCACAATTGAAGGATACATTCCAGCCAAAAAAGTGGAATCAACAGTTAAAGAACTAAAGACGGTCTCAGAAGGCCACGCCACGATAATTATCGATGAAACCGGAGCCGACAAAAATATACCGGTCCACTTTGATAATCCCAGTTTAATCCAGCCCTTCCAGCTCCTCACACGGGCCTATGCCATGCCAAAGTACACCGAAGTCGACCCTACATGGCTTATCGCGCTTTGGTTCCCACTGTTCTTCGGAATCATGCTCACAGACATGGCCTATGGAATCGGACTCTTTTTACTCGCCTGGTTTATGATCTGGCGCTTCGAATCACAGGGAATGCAGGATCTTGGGAAGATACTCGCATTCTCATCGATTTGGACAATCATTCTCGGCGCAACATTCGGATCCGTCTTCGGCAACTTTTTCCAAAGCTTTTTTGGGATAAGCTTCGGGGTTTTTGACCCGCTGTTTAGGGCCGATCTCGCTCTGCTCTTTGCAATCATCATAGGTCTTATCCACCTGAATCTCGGACTTGCGCTCGGGATTAAAGAAAAGCTACGTAAAAGAGATCAAAAGGCTCTGGTTTTTGAACATCTTTGGATTGTGCTGCTTGAAATCGGTGCCGGTCTACTTTTATTTTTGGGGCGTAGAGTCTCAATCCTTTCGGCAATCTTATTTTTAGCGTCAATTGCGATACTTTTGAAAAAACCTGAGGGAGTTGGGCCCCTTGAAATTAATTCCTTTTTTGGCTCAAGCCTATCGTATGCACGGCTGCTGGCCCTTTCACTCGCCACAACAGGCATAGCAATAGCGGTAAACGAAATTGGAGGCATGCTGTTAGGCTCGTTTGTTGGAGCCCTGTTTGGAGTTGTAATTCTTCTCGGCGGCCACATATTCAACTTCGCAATCAACGTCTTCGGCGCCTTCGTGCACTCCATGCGGCTCCACTATGTCGAGTTTTTTTCAATGTTTTATGAGGGAGGCGGCCGTGAATTCTCACCATTTAAAGCAAAAAGAAGATATACAAAAAAAGGAGGTAATTAAACTATGGCAACAGATATTGGCTTAGGCCTAAAGATTGTTGGCGCGGGAATCGCCATCGGATTTGCGGCGCTCGGCTCAGGAATCGGGCAGGGGACAGCGGCGGCTGCAGGAATCGGCGCTGTTTCCGAAAAAGAGGAGATGATGGGTAAATCCCTCGCCTTCGCGACACTCGTCGAAACACAGGCTATATACGGATTTGTAATCGCCATTCTCATACTCTTCGTAATCTAGAGAGAAACGAGCGGAGAAGAAAGAGCCCTATGGCCAGCCTCGGCGCAGAGATACAGAGGATAGTTGAAAACTACAGGTACGCATACCCTTCAGCCCGGGCCAAAGCCATGAAAAGCCTGCTACTCACAAAGGAGCAGAAGAAAAAGATCGCTGAGTCAAAAGACCTGCAGGCTGCATTGTATCTGCTGCGCGACACAGTCTATGGACCAGCACTGTCTGACGCAAAAAATACTCTCGCAGTAGAGATTGCGCTCAAGGAAGACCTGGCCAAAACCATGAATAAAATAGGCAGCTTCCTCCCAGGACGGGCTCAGTCTGTATTCAAACTCTATCTCGCACGATTTGAAGCAGAAAACATCCGCTCAATTCTCATCGGAATACAGGCGGGACTACCGAAGGAAGAGCGGTTAAAACACTTGATACCTATTCATCTCGATTTGAAAGCCGATTCCTATGAGAAGATGGCGCAGTCAAAAACAATCGGAGAAGCAGCCTCGACTCTTTCTGAAACCATTTATCAGGAGCCGCTAGCCAGAGGAATCGCAGAATATGAGAAAACCGGGCTTCTAACACCCCTGGACTCGGCTCTGAGCACAATGATTTATGACAGGATCTTCAGCCGCATTGGAACCGCGGGGGGTTCAGACACAACGAGTCTGAAAAAAATGATCGGGATAGAAATCGACATAGCCAACATAAAAAGCATCCTGCGGCTGATAAACGCAAGCACACCACCGGGAGACACCCTGAAATACTTGATCCCGCGGGGCTATCGGCTGGACCTGGAGAAGCTGGAGGAGCTCAGCAAGGCTGCGAGTGTTGAAGAGATCGTGGCCAAGCTTAAATCGTCCTATTATGGAGCGCCGCTGTCAAGCACCTACAGCAAGCATGACACCTCGAAAAAAGAGGTCCTGTTAAACGCCCTTGAACAGACTCTGGACGATTTTAAGGCCGAGGTGGGCAGGTCCTTTGACCGCGGATTCCCCTTGGGCATCGGGCCTATTCTTGGATATGTGATAGTAAAGACTGCTGAAGTGAGAAATCTGGTAACTGTCTTAAAACTTAAGGATGAGGGATTCACAAGCGATGAAATCGAAGGTGTGGTGGGCAAAATATGAACCTGGACCGAGCCTTTGAACGTGCCATGAAAAACCCGGAAACAAGGGTGAAAATCTTCATCGCCTATAACATCGGAATAGTGCTCGTGAATCTTACAATCATCGCGGGGCTGGGGTTTTTGTTTCTGAGATATGAGGGGATAATTTAGAGTGGGATGTTTCAGAAGCCAGGTATACCGGCACATTTCCAAATATAGGGAGAAACCATTGATAAAAATCTTATTTTTTCGTCCTATTTTCTACGAACGTTTCAACAATTGTTCCCAAATGGTCAACAAGCTTGGATACATTGCTATCAAGTTGTGAAATGTTTTTGTTAATGGATTTAAGTTCCGTTGAAACTACATCATATTTATTATCTAACTCTTGAAAGTCGGAATGCGTTGTTGAGAATCCATTTCCTATTTCTTGCCCAAGATTAAGCATCATTAAAGAACCAACCTCAAGTCTTTCATTGTTGATTGATTCGGGTGATTCACCCCCATAATCAATTTTAAACCGCCTCATCTCTTCGTCTAATTTAATATATCCATTCTCCTCTTCGTGCCCTTCTTCATCTTCCCAATATTCTTCAATTTTTTCAACATTTCTTTCAAAAATATTCTCAGGAGATTTTGATTGTACATTGATGGCTTTAATGAATTTTGATACTGATTCAATATTTTGACCCTCACAATATATTTCTACATTGCCATCTTCAAGGTTTCGAATTTTACCTTTGATGCCCATTTTATCTGCTATTTGCCTTACAAAAACCCTATAACCAACCCGTTGAACATTACCTTTTACTAGTAACATCGCCCTAATTGATTTTGCTTTAATAAAAACCACCGTCCGAAGGTTGAGAGCCAATTCAGCTCTTTCATATGCCCATAAGCAACTCTTTCTCTCTTTTATAACTTTCCATGAACACTTCAGAAGCTAGATTATAAAACACCGAATCAGGTTTTTATGACTTTGAAGGAGTAGGCCATACATGCACAATATGTCCCAATTCCCTATTAGCATACGGAAAGATGTACCACACATTATCGAAAGGAGGGTCATTTTTATCAAGTTGGATAGCCGCTTCATGGATATCTAGGTCATCTTCACTTAGCAACGTATCTGTTGAGTATGCTAATAGCCAGAAGGGGTTTTCTAATGGGGGATACCGTCTTTCAATCTTTTCCTTAATGGCTCTGGAAAGAAGGTTTCTTGGAACAGGTCCTGCTCCCGTCCAACTAAATGAAACTGGAATGTTTTTACCAGCAGGAACAAAGCGTTCAATCTTAGCTAATATGATACGTCCATTGCGACCCACTTTCGTGCGCTTGACATGGGCCTTCTTACATTCCAACGTATGAATATTATCACCGATATTCGATAACCACGTTGCGATTTGCTCAGCACACAGTTTTCCATCTATGGAATTTATTCTTGGTAGGTAAGGTGTGTCAACATCATCAACCAATGTTATGACACATCCACTAAACTTGTTTAGTACTGAAGAGTACTCCTGTTTCAAATGAGCTGAATAAGTATCACGCATTTCATTAATCTGTCTGAGTTTCTGGTTAATTACTTCCACAACTTGGATGTTGATTACCGAACCTTTTTCATCATAACAGAATAAATCGACATTTCCTGAACCTGACTTCACACCAGTCAAATTGCGCACCTTAAAATGACCCATTGCCTCAACGAACTTCTTTCCAATCACTAATTCGAGTTCATCTTGCGGTAGTGAAAGGCTTTCATTAGCACGGCGAACTTTCCCACTATCGGAAAATATGATACTGTTCAAAGGTCTATCAGGTTTCAGATGTTTCCATTTTTTTCTCATGAATATTTATTTTCCAAATATTTTAAATACTCTTATCCTGGGTTCCCTCCACACATTTTTTCACGAGAAAGCCTTATATATCTTTTAGTGATTTAACAGTGTCAACAAATAATTTGAAAGGTGATTGAATATGGCGAATATTAAAGAATGGAAAAGTGATGATTGGACGATAAAGATCGATTATGACAAGTGCGTCGGCGACGGCGAATGTGTGGACATCTGTCCAGCCGAGGTCTACATACTTGTGGACGAAAAATCTGTTGCCACAAACATTGACGAGTGCACCGAATGCTGCAGCTGCGTTGAAGTCTGCCCTGAAGAAGCAATTGAGCACAGCAGCTGCTGAAGTACTTGCAAATCGAATATTTCAGATCAACCGGGCTTTGTTCGAGATAAGAGCAATCTCCTCCGGCCAAAGCTCAAACACCCTTTTTTCCAAAATCTCCACCGGAATATCCGCGAGGTCAACATCGATTCCTTCAATCTTTTTCGCGATAACAACCCCGTTTTTAACAGTCTTTTTCTTAACAGTAAACATACCACGCACAAGCTTGAAAAATACCTCTTTATCCACATCAATCTTGGGCGGATGGGGCACAATCTTTACAACCGCTGAACGCACACGTGGCGGAGGATAGAAAAGACGCGGGTGCAGCTCCTCAAGAATCTCAATATCAGCATAGTATCCTGCACCAACGGACAAGCGCGAATATTCCCACTCACCCGGCTCGGCAACAAGGCGATGGGCAAACTCCAGCTGAAATGTGAGAACACCACGCTCGAAGCCGTGCTCAAGTAGCTTGAATGTGAGAGGCGACGAAATCACATAGGGAATGTTGGATACAACCACGTCGAATCCTGGCAGATCAATCTTCATCACATCAGCGCAGACGAGTTCAAGACGATCCGTTGGAAATCGCTCCTTAAGAATCTTGATAAAAGAGGGATCACGCTCAACAGCAACAACCCTGCAGCCAGAATGGAGAATATGCTCTGTAAGCGCGCCAAGCCCAGGTCCAACCTCTAAAACCACGTCAGAATTTGTTAGCTCAGCCGCCTCAACCTCCCGTTTAGCCACAGCCGGGTCGACGAGGAAGTTTTGGCCTTGGATCTTATTCGGCGAAATTCCGTGGCGCCTTAGAAGCGACTTGGTCTCATTGAGATCCATAAATAAAAAGGTCTGGCTATCTGCCGCCTGCCTTAACAGGCTGAGTGAAAATCTTGTATTTACCCTTGCCCACCTGCTTCTCGCCTGAGAGTTCAAGCTCGATTCTGCGGATTACAAGGTCCTTTGGATGGGGCAGCGCTTTGATCCGGTTTGAAATGTCTTCAAAGCTTTCAAAGGGCTTTTTCTTGCGCTCCTCCAAAACCTCCCACATGATCTTGTTACCGACGCCGGGGAGAAGCTCAAGCTGATGATAACGAACGCTTATGGGCCCGGATTTATTGAAGAAATCCACGAATCTCTTCTCATTTCGATCAACGATCTGTGCAATCGCCGCGTCCAGCTCAGCCTTCGCAGCCGGCGTGAGATCGCTGTAAGGGATTCTGCGCTTGATGAAATCAATCTTTTCCCGCCCCTCTTTTCCAAGATACACCCGCTCCTGCGAGGCAAGTGTAGCGCCTTTCTTCGGAGTAAGCTCGAGAAGTGAAAGATAGGATTCGCCGATAGCAATGGCTATAGGCTCCCTCTTATAAACCGGTGTCCGATCCTCAGGACGCCCGGTGGGGAGATAATCCAAAACCACAGCCCACTCTTCCATTCCCATGTCTTCTGCTTCACCTGTACTTGTCAACAACCTCAAGAAGGGCTTTTATCTCCTCCTTGGAAAGTGTGAATCTCTCCTTTGCAAAGACAGCCTTAACATCACCCTCGTCCACAGGTAGAAGGTCAGCCACCTTTACCGCGTGATGGGGCCTGAACTTCTCGTTTAAGGCGAGCACATCTTCCACAAGCTTCTTTGTGTCCTTGCCCTTTTTCTTCGCAAACTTTTGTAGATGGTCCAGAGCCAGCTTCTGCTCATAGATCATGGCCTCAGGGTCCATCTTAGTAACAACATCGGCAACCTCACCCATAGTTATCGGTTTTTCTGAAATAGCCTTTCTACCAATCATAAAATTCCCCTCTCTTAATTTGACTTTTTCAAGTGTATCGGGTTTGCGATGATAGTCTTCTCTGATTTCTGGTCTCTGATCTTGACCAGGTAGGACCTGCCTCTGGGTTCGATTATCTTTCCAGTCACTCCATGCCACTTGGGATGGGGCGCTCCCTTCTGATAGGCAGAATCGATTACAACATGCACTGTCTCGCCTGCAGCAAATGTCTGCATAGCCCGTGTTATTGGGATAGTGCTTCTCTCGCGCACGCTCTTTTTCATTTTATTTCTTGTCTTGCTCCGTGAGCCTCTTGATCTTTCAACCATTTTTCTGTTCACCTTTTTTTGCGATAAACTCTCATGTTTAGTATATTAAACTTTGTGAGAGAATGGGCTGTTCTATTTTTGGCGGCTTTTAGGCAAAATCTTTATATCTCTGAGTGACTACTTCCTGCCATGGAGAGAAAGCGCAGGCTTCCTGCAGTTGAAAGACAGATAAAAGACATATCCCCAGAGGATTTTCGGGTGCGCATAAACGGCGTTGTCGTGGATATTCATCGGGATACCTACATGGCAATGGTTGATGACGGAACGGGCAGAGCGATTGTCCAGTTCATTGACCCTGAGGTCTTCGGGATGCTTAAGGAAGGAGGGTCTGTGAGAATCATTGGAAAGGTTGTGCCCGGTGATGAGACCATGATCGATGTCGAGGTTGCGCAGGATATGTCGAAGCTTGATTTCGGCCTGTTTAATCGGGCGCGCTATGTAGCAGAGAGTTTGAGGTGATTAGTTTTGCAGCTTAAGAGTACGCAGATAGAAAAGATGACCAAGGTCTTTGAGACCATTGTAAACATTGTGGATGAGGTAACACTCAAAGTTGAGCCTGAGGGGATTTCCATTCGGGCAATGGATCCGGCCCATGTGGCGCTTGTGGATTTCGAGATGAAAAAGGAGGCCTTTGACGAGTATAAACTTGAGGAGCCGGTGGAGCTGACCGTTGATCTCAAAACCGTTGTAAATGTTCTCAAGCGCGTGGAGCAGGAGCTTGTAATCAAGCTGAAAGAGGGCGAGAACGTGCTTGTCATCCTCTCTGAGGGCGCGGTTAAAAAACGATTCAATATACCGTTGATTGAGTCGGCTGAGGAGAGTTTGAAGGTTCCTGGAATCGAGTTTGACACTGAGGTTGAGCTTGACTCGTCGCTTTTTAAAAACGCGATTGCCGACACATCGATCA
>QIDD01000015.1 GCA_003230355.1 Methanobacteriota archaeon | reverse complement strand
CCAGGCAGGGCCCGCCCACGATGTTCGTGCCCGTTGTCTTTGCTGTGTTCCAGGTGTTGGTGCCTGAACTACCATCGTCATAGGCGTTGTTCGTGTTGTTGAGATAATTGTTGTAAATCGTGTTGTCGCTGGAAGAGAAGAGATATATCCCCCATGTGTTGTTTGTTATCCAGTTTCCAATGACGGTGGTGTTATCCTCCACTCCCATTTGTATGCCGTATTTGTTTCCGCTTATGTTGTTTCCTGAGAAGGTATTATAGCTTGTACCGCCTGCCGCATCGTATATGCCTCTGCTAGAACCGCAGGTGCCGTTTTGGATTGTGTTGCCCAGAACTTCTGCATATGATACAGCGTTCAGGAATATACCGTAGCAGTATCGGGTGATGTTGTTGGCTGTGATGGTGTTGTTATCACTGGAGCCAAAGGTTGAGTCTACATAAATCCCTGAGCTTGGGCTGTTGTATATTGTGTTGCTATCTATGATGTTGTTATGTGATTGAGTTAGAGACAGGCCATCACTTCCGCTATTTGTGATGTTGTTGCCGGTGATGTTGGAGGTAATCACTTCTTTCAAGGATATGGCGTCTCCACCTGTCCCGTTGATTGTGTTGTTTGCGATAACATTGTCATAGCAGTCATAATCGCAGCGGTCAAAAAATATCCCTTCATTTGTGATGTTGTTTATCCTGTTCCCGATTATGTTTATCTCATAGGATGGATCGGACTCCAAGTACAAATAAACGTATACACCGCGGCCTGAATCTTCGATGGTGTTGTTCTTCATCGTGATGTTCCAGAACTCATAGTAACCGGATTCAATGTGGATGCCGTCACTTGAGTTTCTTATGGTGTTCTCGCCGATATACCAGTTGTATTGATTATCGTCATCATCATCATAGATATTTATGCCGTACTGTGTGGTGTTTGTTATAATGTTTCGGCGAACGGTGGTATCCCACGATTCCTCGGAGTAGATGCCGTCGCCGCCGTTCTGGTCAATCAGATTTCCCAGTATCTGAGTTCTTCCAGAGTCAAAAATATCAATGCCCGTGTAGGTGTTGCCCGCGATGGTGTTGTTCTCAATCAGGTTATCATTGCCATGGACGTAGATGCCGATATTGCCGTTGTTTGAGAAGGACCCTGTGTTGTTTGCGATGATGTTGCCGTTGGATAGATCGAGGAACATGCCGTAATAATTGTTTGATGAAGTAACATTCGTAAAGGTTGAGTTGTCGGTATTCAGGACAAAAATTCCATTATTGTCGAGAGAGGTAGAACCTTCAATTGTCACGTTGGTTATGGTTGAGCCGTCTGCATTGCACAGGATCAACTCGGCGAGGGTTTTATTTGATAGGTTGACAGTGGTGTTGTAGTATTCTACGGGCCTGCCACCGGAGCCTGTGTTGTCTGCCAAGGTGTTTGTGCAGGCTGTTGAGGAACCTTGGATATAAAAATCGAGAACATTGTTCTCCATTGCAGTGTTATTGGATGCTGTGTTGTTGTTGGAAGTAAAGATGATATAGATTCCATACATCTTATTCGAGTTTGCAGTATTGTTAGATAATGTGTTGCTGCTGGAACTGTAAAGGTAGATCCCGCTCTCATTGTTCAAGCTTGCATTGTTATTGGAGAGGGTGTTGTAGCTGCTGAAAGTTAGGTAGATTCCTTTTTGGCCGTTAGAGGATGCGGTGTTGTTTGTGATGGTGTTGTTGCTGCTGGAAGAGTCGAGGTAAATCCCATGCTGAAGGTTCGAGTTTGCCGTGTTGTTTGTTATTGTGTTATTTTTGCTGGAAGAGGCGAGCTGGATTCCACGCCAACTGTTTGAGCTTGCATTATTGTTGGAGACGGTGTTGTAGCTGCTGGAAAAGTAAAGGTAGATTCCAACGTTGTTTGAGCGTGCATTATTGTCTGTGATGGTGTTGTTGTTGGAAGTGTAGATTAAAATTCCATAGTTTTGGCTTGGACCATTGGCAGTGTTGTTAGATATGGTGTTGTTGTTGCTTGAAGAGTCGAGGTAGATACCATAGAGGTTTTGGTTTACCCTATTGTCTGTGAGGGTGTTGTTGCTGGACGAGTAGAGGTATATTCCATTTCGATTGTTTGAGTTTATTGTGTTGTTTTCTATACTTCCATTTTCTGCGTTTCGATAGTAGATGCCGTTGTACCAGTCCGTTAGATTCAGATTTTTCACAGTGACGTTTGTAAGGACTGTTGGCGAATTATTCACAAACACGCCATAATCACTACCGACATCATCCCCCTCGATTGTGAGACCGGCTCCGTCAAAGACGACATCACTTGCTGTTATCTCTATGCACCTGGTTGCAGTACTACCTGTTATGCTCGTGTTCAGCACATAGCTTCCGGATGTGTTTATCACCTGGCATGAGCTAACATTCGTTGCAGCGCTGACGCCTCCTGCAAGAACCAGAAGTCCCAATAGAAAGCTGACTAAAAATATTTTAAAACCAATCTCATGCGTCATAACCACGTCGCCTCTCTCAACATAACCACCTAACTGAAATACCTAAATTAGAATACATTGTATATTAACTTTTAGATGAAAACCCTCTTTTATTCTTCATCCCGCAGAGCCTCAACCACATACTGCGCCATCTTAGTTGTGATCCACGTGGAAAAAAGGAAATTACACACCACGGCAACCCGGCAAAAATCGATGCCCACTAAAAAATACTTTATCAGTATTGTAAAAGAGCCTATGCAGCCGTGGTGAAAATGACGGACTATATAATTCTGTCACAAAGCCATCCTTATGAAAAGGTTTATATTGAACAAGAAGGGTAGAGGATTTAGAGGGATTAGAATGGGCCTGAAAGAGTTGTTTACAAGGATGGTCGCTGGAGGGCCATCGAATGTTGGTGTAACAGATACAGAAGATTACGTTAGACTTGAGCCTGAATCTGAGTTTGGAGCAGGACTAAACGCGCCTGAACGATATGTAAGCGTCTACAAGCTGAGGGGTTTTTCTGATGTAGACAGCTGCACAACACAGCTCAGCGACGGAAACATTGTACTCCTCGATATAAAGCCTCTGGCCGACCGGAGTGTAACCGAGCTGAAACATGCCATAGACGAGATCAAAGACATCTGCCTGGCCATGGGCTCAGATATTGCTGGGATTGGTGAAAACCACCTCATACTTACACCGCCGAATGTAAAGATACTTCGAACAAAGGGAGAAGGCTTTGAAACCACGATGAACCGGATTCGAAGCAGAATAGCCTAAAAGGCCCGCAGCCTAGTGGGGGATTTACGTTTTAATTTTGGATGTGACGAATTTGGACAAGATATCTTTAGTAACAGGATTCGACCCACAATACATGTCCTCAGCTCTTGAGGATTCAGCCCATCCTGTAACCTACACGCTGAACATTAAAGGCACGTCTGATCTTCAAACACGGGTGATAAAGTCAAAGCACGCCTCTGTTGAGATACCTGAGCTTGATATTCGCATCCTGCCAGGCGTTAATTCTGAGGATATTATCTGCGATGTCTTCGGCCTTCTCTCAAGAATTGAAACCGCGATTCAGTTCGGGCCCAGCGTTGAAGCAGATAAAAAAAATGAGCTTCTTGAAAACATAACCTGTCTTAAGGAAGGCCGGTGTCTTGCAACCCTTGTTCTCACAGACCCCTCAGGGCTCAGCGTGATAATGGGTGAAGCAGATAAAGAGGTTTTAAACACCTAAGCCATATATCCTGCTTAGACTTTGAAGACAGTTCGCACAAGGTCGCTGTAGGATAAGAGCCCGATAAGGCGCCCCTCATCTACAACGGGCAGCACGCGCACATGGTTTTTCTGCATCATGTCAGCACCGTCTCTCAGAAGCGCGTCAGCAGTAATTGAGATTGGGTGAGGCGTCATAATGTCTTCAATGCGGTTTACTGCGATGTTTGAGAGTTTTTTGTGGTCTATTACGCTGAGCAGGTCTGTTTTTGTGACAATGCCGATTAGTCTTTCGCGATGGACAACCGGGAAGGAATGATAATCGTGTTTCTTAAACTTTCTTACAAGCCCTTCGATGGTTGCATCTTTTTCAACAGTCTCAACATCACGAGTCATGACCTCGCTTACTAATACCTGTGGCAGAGTGTAAGTCTCCATATCACTTCTATTAACCTAGATTATATTTAATACTTACAGGTGTTTTTCGATTTCCTTGAGAAGGGTTTGCGGGTTGATTGGTTTACTTAGGTATCCATTATGGCCGCATCCTAGGATGCGCTCCCGGTCACCCAGCATTGCGCAGGCTGTAATCGCGATTATGGGCAGATCTCTTTTGTTCTGAGACTCTCGAATCCGCTTTGTGGCTTCCTCGCCAGGCATGTCTGGAAGCTGAATATCCATCAGAACAAGGCCCACATCCCGCTTTGCTGCAAGGGCTATGCCTTCACCTCCGGTTCCAGCCTCACAGACAGTGAATCCCTTTTTCTCAAGAAAGTACTTCATAAGATAGAGGCTGTCTTTGTTGTCTTCAATAATAAGTATCTTTTTTTTCACAACTCCTCTCACTTCCCACTATGCCGGGGCAGGCGAAGACTGAAGACCGAGCCTTTGTGATATTCGCTTTTCCCATTCAACTCTCCGCCGAGACGCTCAGAAATCCGTTTTGAAAGGTAAAGCCCAAGACCGGTTCCAGAACTTTTTGAACGCCTGCCCAATGTTTGAAAGGGTTGAAACAAACGAGGCATATCGTCTTTTTTAACTCCTCTGCCTGTGTCAGAAACAGAGACAACAACTGACTTACCATGTGTTGAGGCCGCGATTTCAATGCTCCCGCTGCTCGTGTATTTCACAGCGTTACCCGCGAGGTTCATGATTATCTGTTTGAAATATCTTCTGTCAGTTTCTACAACGGTTTTTCCTACAGACAGCTTAAGTGTAAGTCCTTTTCTCTCAATCTCAGGGCGCAGGCTTCCAATAACCTCTCCAACCACATCTGCTATGGGAAACTCCTCAGGCTCGATTTCAGCCTTGCCAGACTCGATTTTTGAGACGTCAAGCAGATCTTCGATAAGGCTGTGGAGATGCTTAGAATTTGAATAGACGATTTCAATCTGCTTTTTCTGCTCAGGATTTAGCTCTCCAGACATACCCTGCAGTATTATACCTGTAAATCCGATTATCGAGTTGAGCGGTGTTCTGAGCTCATGGCTCATGCTGGCAAGAAAGACTGATTTCAGCCTGTCAGCTTCGAGCAGCTTGAGATTCGCATCTTCAAGTGTTTTGTTCGCCTGTTTCACATCCTCATGCATGTTGCGAAGCGAATCACTGACATCTTTTAGTTCCTTTGTACGCTCCTGCACCAGCTCTTCAAGGTGATAGCGGTGTTTGGCAAGTTCCTCCTCGGCCTTCCTACGCTCGGTGATTTCGAGCCCATATACATTAACATAATCTAAATCTGCCCCAAGAACAATATCAACCGAAAAGACCTTGTTATCATACTCGACCTCGATCAATTCATTTTTTCCGGTCTCATATGCGATAAAAACTGAATCCTTCAAGTCTCCTTTGATAGGCTTACCTACCGCACTTCCAAAGTGTTTGAGCATTGATAAGCCCGCCTCATTACTATAGAGAACAGTTCCATCCTTTGCTATTCGAAGAACAGGATACGGATTTTCTTCAGGGAATCTGGAAAGCGCCACCACATCTTCTTCCGCTTTCTTGCGCTCGGTGGTATCGAGGATAACCGCAATAAAAGCACTTTGATTGCCAAAGGTCGAGTGCTGCAAATGCACCTCAACGTCGTAGAGGGATCCGTCCTTTCGTTTATGGACTGTGTTGAAAACTATCTTCTCTTTCTCGCCGGTTCTAAGGGGTCTGATGAATTCGTTGAATTGCTCTTGAGTGAATTCAGGTTTTAAGTCCAGAGGCGTGAGGTTTTTTAGCTCTTCCATGGTGTATCCGAGGTTTTCCCTGGCGCCCCGGTTCACGTTGATAAATTTTAAGGTCTCTGAATCAAAAACAAATATCTCGTTAAGCGACTCTTCAATGACCCTGCCCAGGCTGGTGGACACCTTCTCGCTCAACCTCCACTGTGCGGTTCTTTCTTCAACCTTTTTCTCAAGGGTCCTGTTTAGTTCATGGAGCTCATCCCGGGTTGCGATAAGCTCCTCGTTCATCAAAGTCAGCTCTTCGTTGGCTGCTGTTAATCTCTCTTTTTGTTCTTCAACTTCGGCTGTTCTTTCTCTCACCTTCAATTCAAGGTCCCTGTTCAGCTCATTGATCCGCTCCTCCGCCTTCTTGCGCTCTGTTATGTCTCTTGCAACAGTTTGAAACCCGATAACATTCCCGTCCCTGTCATAGATGTTTGTGTGGGTGTTTTCAGTGTGCACGGTCCGTCCGTCTTTGTGAATCCAAACCCATTCCATCGGTTTTTCAGGAAATACCTTGGTCTTTGCATAGTTTGTCCAGAACTCGATCATCTGTTTTTGGCAGCTTGGATGAACGATTTTTGCGGCAACCTCCGGGGTGTTCATGAACTCCTCAGGGGTGTATCCGAAAATAGCCTCGCAGGCAGGGCTTGCAAAGGTTACATTGTTTTCAAGGCTCCCGATGAAAATAGCGTCCTTATTCTGGTTTACAAGATTACGATATTTTTCCTCGCTCTCCTGCAGCGCCTCCTCCACCTCTTTGCGCTCGGTGATGTCGCGGATCAGGCCAATGAACCCTGTCACCTCCCCCGTATTATCCGTCAAATAGAATATGCTTGTCTCTCCGGGAAAGACCTCTCCTGTTTTCTTTTTGTAATTCACTGTCTTTAAGAAAGGGCCTTCTCCGTAATGCTTTTTCAAAGCCTTGCCCAAGGCATTGAAATCTTCTTCATTTTCATACACATAAACTGTCTGTTTGCCTTTTATATCATCCAAGGTGTGACCAAATAATGAAGTGAATGCCGCATTGCAGTCAATGATATTGCGATTGGTATCTGCAACCAGAATTGCGTCTCTGATGCTGTTGTAAAGACCCCTATATTTCTCCTCGCTCTCCCGCAGAGCCTCCTCCGCCTTCTTGCGTTCAGTGATGTCCATGATGGCTCCCACCCTCACCGGCCGCCCTTTGAACTCAGACTCTCTCACGCGAATCTCCATCGGAAACCTGGTGCCGTCCTTTCTAACTCCGATAGATTCATAAGGTCCCAAGGCACCAATTTCTATCTGTTTTTTCATGAATTCTCTGGCCTCGGGGGCAACTATCTTAATGATAGTCTGCTTACCGAGTAGCTCATCCGCCCGGTACCCGAACATAGCATAGAATTGGTCGTTGGCTTCGAGGACCAGGCCTTTGTCATGAGTCACAATGGCCTCGAAGGCGGCTTCAGACAAGTGACGGAATCGCGCTTCGCTTTCGCCCAGCGCCTCCTCCGCTCGCTTGCGCGCGGTGATGTCCTCAACCATTGTCAGAAAATATTGGGGCTTTTTGTCCTCACTTCGGATCAGAGTGGCGGTTAGATTGATCCAAAGGACATGCTTATCCTTCCGGATATAGCGTTTTTCAGTTCTATATATTGGGATCTCCCCCCTCATCAGCTTTTTTGCATTTTCCACGTCTTGTCCAACGTCATCTGGAGGGGTAATATCTGGAAAAGAGAGTTTTAATAGCTCTTGCTCAGTATATCCTAGCATCCTTGACAATGTTGGATTAACGTTTACAAACCGAAAATCCAGCCCTGTAATTATCATTCCCAAGGGCCCTTCCTCAAAAATCTTTCGAAAACGCTCCTCGCTCTCCAGCAGCGCCTCTTCAGCCTTCTTACGCTCGGTGACATCGCGAAACGTGCCTAAACTGTAGAGCTCATTTTTTATAGCCACACCCGTTGTAGCCGCTTCAACATCTTTAATGGAGCCGTCTTTGCATATGATTTTATATCTGAAGAATGGATATATGGTTTCGCCCATTTGCCTCTTCTTTATCCGGTCTAGGATCAGTTCCCTGCTCTCAGGCGCAACATGGTCCAACAGAGGGATGCTCTTGAATTCCTCAACCGAATCGTAGCCAAACATTTCTAAAACAGCTTTGTTCGCAGTTATCACCTCGTCCCCTTTGGAGATTGCAATCCCTTCAATAGAATTTTCAAAGAGCGAGCGATACCGCTCCTCACTCTCCTGCAGAGCCTCCTCCGTCTTTATCCTTTCGTGGAGGTCTCTGAAGATGCCTTGAATAATCTTTTTCCCACCTATTTCAGTTACACTGGCGCTGATCTCCACTGGAATCTTCTCACCAGCTTTGTTCACCACAAACACCGGATCTGAAATGGCCCGCCCAGATCTGAGATGCTCCTCGAAGAGTTTTCTGTATTTTTCAGCCTCTCCTTTTGGATGAAGCTCTGTTTGATTCGTTCCGATAATTTCACTCTTTGGCCGTCCAATGAGCGCCTCAGCCTTTTTATTTGCATCAATAATTAAACCAGACTCCGCGTCGGCGATGAATATAGCATCATTTGCATTTTCAATTAACTTCCGATACCTCTCCTGGGTTTCAGAAAGCTGCTCTTTTTTTTCAGACAAACGCGCCCTGAGCCTGACATTAAGAGTCTCGATACTGCGAAGTATCTCAAGAGTCTCAATGCGGGAGCTTGCAATTAGAACTAGACGACCCAATAATTGACCAATCGAATCCGAAAAATTTGGGCTTTGCTTAAAATCGCAGACCAATACAACACCAATAGAAGTTTCCACGAACCGAAGTGGTATGAGACAAGACTCAGCAATAGATTTACCTTCAGGCGGATTTGGAAAAATGGACTCCCCCTTGCGAGTGTTATTAGGCCCTTTTAAACAGAGCTTATTAAGATTATAGCTTTTGATAACCGATGGAATTTCAGAGTTATTAAAAACCCTGCCAAGGAGGGAATTCACCTCAGAATTTACATGTTCATAGACAATCCGGTGGTTCCCGTTCTCAGCTTCAAGATAGGATGCGTAAGGCAGATCCTTCACAAGGCAGACATGTTCAAGGAGACACTCGATTATCTCCCCCTTATGCTCAAGCTTCTGGATAATTTGGGAAAAATTAGACATCACATGAATGTCTTCTGTAGACTCAAGGAGTTGATCTCGTTCTTCTCGAAGCAGGCTGATTTCCTGCTTCAGCCGAGCAGTCTCTTCTTTTTCACTCATCACTCATTTCCTTTCAACTGGCCTTAATAAATTGAGTTATCTTTTTCACTAACATCTCAGGCTCATCAAGTTGTATGAAGTGGCCGCCTGTTTCAACGACAGCAAGCTTTGAACCTTTGATGTCGCGCTGAAGCCTCTGAGAAATATCAGCAGGAAGATAAGGGTCTTTATCACCCCGTATTATGAGAACTGGAAGGGTTAGTTTCTTAATGTCCTTTTCGATTTCCATCAGCTGGCGGTTGTCGAGGTGCTTTGCAAGCCGCAAAAAACCTCTGCGCCCCTCAGGTGTTTTTAATGGTGCTTTGAAAAGCGCCACTACATCATCTGTAACCCTCTCTTTATGATAAACTCCTCTTTTAATCAGAAGCTTGAAAAAACCATGGTCAATTGCGGCAAGGCCTATTTCCCTAAAAATAGGTATTCTCATGGTTGTAATGGGCTGAACAGGCCAATAATCATAGCCAATAGTGTTAATCAGCGTGAGTGAGCGTATCTTATCAGGATAACGCACGGAAAAAATTTGACCGATGCCGCCGCCGATGTCATGCGTAACTAAGTGCACATGTTTAATATCTAGGGCATCCATGAAATCAGAGACCAAATCAGTCTGAGCAGAAATAGAGTAACTAGCATCCTGCGGTTTTTCAGAATCTCCGCATCCCAAGAGATCAAGGGCAAGAACTCGAAAACCACTTGAAAGCTCTGGAATCATATCTTTCCAGATAAAAGAATAAGTTGTTATGCCATGAATCAATAATAAAGGAGTTCCAGCGCCCTGCTCAAGATAGGAAACAGCATGTCCCCCCGCTTTAACAGTCTTTTTTATTGACATGAGATTAAGGTTATCTAAAGACAATTAACATAACATAGCATGCTGTTTATAAAAATGTTTCTAAAAAAGAAAAAATGGTTAGAAGAAGATATTTCACTTCTTCTTGATAATCACTTTCTCAGCATAGATCTTTGCGTTTTTGAATGTGATTGTTATGCCGCCGCCTGCAGCAATGGGCATGCCTGACATTGGCATTGTAAGCTCAGATATCTCGGCAACAGGAGCGCCAGGCGCGGGAGCCGCTTCCTCGGTTTTCCACCGCGAAACCACTGGATGATTTACCTTTTCGAGATAGGCCTTCAGCGAATCAAGGTCTGTTGCATCTTCTTCAGTTGCGATCTTGTCACGCACACCCTCAGGAATGTCGTCGTAGAAGCGCTCTTTGAGATCCTTTGGAAGCCACACCAATCGATCATGGCCGCCGTCGGCGATGAAAAACTTCGGCGAACGAACATACTCGATTGCAACACCTGCAAAGCCCTCAAGCTGCTGGCCGCCGCCGGTCTGACCTGCCATCGTGGAAAAGGGTATGCCGAATGGCGTTGTGCCTTTGAAGCTTCTGTGCACAACGCCGAGGCCGTCTACCTCAGGGATATAAAATGCAATAGCTTCGAAGCATCCGCAGGATGTGTGGGGATACTCAAATATGCTGTGCAGAAATATCCTGTCAACTGCGCCGCCGGATTTCTTCTCAGTCATCGCGTTAACGCCGGAATACTCACCCTTCACCGCGTCGATAACCTCGCCTTTTTTAATCTCGATCAACCTTAACAGCCGCCCGGCCGTCGAACCATGAAATAGAGCCGCAGCTTGAAATACGCTCAGGCGAGATCGTGCACATATGCTCAGGCGCAAAACTCTGGCAGAGCACGCAGCCGTAGAAAACATCCACATCCTCATCCTTCATGCCCCGAAGCCTGGCATCCCTCTTCTCATAGACTGCGCGGGCCTGCTCAATGAACTCGTTCACCGCCTTCTCATCAGTGTAGAATGTGAGGTCCATCTTCTCGATAACATCATATTCCTTTTTGAAAAGATCGATAATCGCAGCACCAATATGCTCGAACTTGAGGCCTGCTTTAAAAGCATCCTTGTTCAGCCTGCACCATATAGTGTCACGGGAGTTGAGGTGCATGAAACCCTGGATATAATTAAAGTAATAGTGCATGCGCCGCTCGAACACGCCTTCAAGGTCTTCTTCAAGCTTTTTTCCTGCAGCACGGATAAACATGCCAAGCGGGATCCTGGCCCCTTCAGCCATCTCAGGTATGTCAGGCCCTACTACAGTGACCTTGTCTTTACCCACAGCATCGCTTCCGGCAACCCTGAAGAGCTCTGCGCCAAAGGACTTGGGCCCTCCAAACTCCACATGCATCGCGTTCTTACGTATCCTCTCCCCCTCATAGATCATCCCTACATCAACTGGAATCTTCGTCATATCATATCACCCTTTCAACTCTTCAAGATGTTCCTTGAACACCTCATCGTTAAGATTAGCAAATGAAACCGCGGCGTTCGGCTGGAAATAGGGCGAGACGCTCACCGTCTTCACATCTCCCCAGTTCTTTAGCGTTGAGAAAATATTGTTTGCAATCGCATACTCGGTTCCGATGAAAACAGCCACATCCACTCGTCCATTCTCAGTCTTCCACTCAGGATCAATGAGCAAGTTGGTGAGATGGAGCAGGCTCACTTGCTCGGCAGAAACACTCTTTTCTGAAAAAGCCTTGATAGAACCGCCTGTTGCAAAGATCGGAAGCCCATATTTCTTTGAAATCCCGACTACAGCATCAAAAAGCGCCGGTTCGTGGCGCACCTTCGGCCCGGCCACTAGAATCGGGTTTTCAGCCTCCTTAATAATCCGTTTTACTGTGCCTGCATTTACCGCTACACCCTGTTTTGGCCCGGTCCGCGCCGTGGGCCTCCATGCTATAGGTCGTCGAATCATGCTACTTCCTCACCAGCCGCTCAACCATAGTAGGATCAGGAATCGTCTTCTCCTTCCAGCCCTGCTTCTTTAGAATCTTTTTTATCTCATCCTTTTTGGTTATGGGAATATCTTTTTCGTTCCTGATATAAAGATGCAGGTCAGGAGGGACTGTGCCAAAATACTTTTTATGAATGTCCATGTAATGGGATATCTTTATCACACGACCCATGCTGCCGTCGTTTGGCCGAATCACGTTTCGGGCGATCTTCACTATCGCCTCTGCCTTGTTTTCGGCAATCGTGATAAGCTCGTCAGGGGCGGGGTCGAGTATTACCTCGTCGCCGGTTCGGGCGTCAAAGCCTTTCCAGGTCTCAGGCTTGTCTTTTCTGCCCACGAGAAGCCGTGTGTAGCCCATTCCACTTGGGCCGTAGAGCACAGGAATACC
>QIDD01000014.1 GCA_003230355.1 Methanobacteriota archaeon | reverse complement strand
GGTGTTGTGAGATCAACACCGTATTCGTTTACAGGGAGCAGCAGACCGTATCTGAAGTAGTTCAGAGCAGTTACAGCGTAGTGGCCTTCGTTCCATTTGTAGAGTCCTGAAAATGGCCGGGTGATATCAATCAGGCGCAGAGCAACCCCTAAGAGGGTGATTAAAATAATATTTTTATACCCTTTGATGCGCTCGATCATGGCCTTTTCCTCCATGCCCTGGGTGCGATCTTTTCATAGCCGCTCCCATCTAAAAGATCGGCTAGCTCTTTTGTGAGTGGATAGTAGAGGGCCACATACTCATATCTGCCCTCAGCTATTGATGACTCGATCTTGTCATCCTGAAAGTGAAATGCTGAAACGAAAGCAGGGTCTGCTCCGGCATAGTACATTGTTGAAGGCCAGGCAACCATAACAGGCTTGTGCTCGGTGTTTTGCTCTGCAACAAGCCTTGCCGAGTAGAAGGGCACGGGCTCGCCTGCCGCCTGGAAATCCGCTCTCGTGTCTGCAAAATAGGTGTGGAAGGGGGTGTAGTAACCCTGGGCGTTGACGAGGAAGATCACAAGGAGGAGAAGTGAAAGGGCGGTCTTTTTATTTCTGCCAGACACCCCTTGTGTGAGGCTTCGCACAACCACGGTTAGGATGTACCCTGAGAGAACGGCAAGGGCGTAGAGCGCGGTGTAGTCATAGTACCAGTTGTTGATATATGTCTGAGGGTACTTGATAACAAGCGCGAGCCATGTAGTTCCAAGGAGGAGGAAGAAGCCCTGTTTTTTTATGTTGGCTGCAAGTATTGGGATGCCTGATATGAGCAGGTAGAATTGGAGCCTGCCCAGATTGAGGGGGAGAAATTCAAAAAACGCCCTGTAGACTGCCTGAGAAATCGACTCAATCAACGCAGGGTCTGCGGGGCGGAAGAAATAGCCCTTCATAAAAGCGGGTGTAACTGTTGCGCCGTAGTATATCCAGAGTAGAGAGGGGAGCAGCGGCAGCACAACATATGCTGCGAGCTTGACATGGTTTGCCTTTGGGTTTGATCGTTTCACATAGTAAAACCAGACCCAGAGAAGCGCGGGCACAATGACAATGGATGTGTATTTCACGAGAATTGAGAGTGATAGAAAGACCGCTGACGTCCAGAACCATTTATCTGAATCCGAATCTGCGTAGTTGAAAAGAGAGAGGGCCGCGGCCAGGGCGAACATGGTTGTCATGCTTTCAAGCTGCACGCTTCTTGAGAAATAGATGATTCCAGGCATGGTGGCAGCAATAAACGTCCCAAGATAGGCGGTGTCTCGGTCGTAGAGGCGCTCTGCCAGATGAAATATCAGAAACAGCGAGATAAGGCCGAAGATCAGGCTTGGAATCCGCGCCGCCCATTCAGATACCCCGAAAACTGTGTAGGAGGCGTAGATCGCCCAGTACAAGAGAGGGGTTGTGGACAGGTCAAGGCCGTAGTCGTTCATAGGCGTGAGTAGGCCGTATTTAAAGTAGTTCAGCGGCGCAAGGGAGTAGTGGGCCTCGTTCCAGCTGCTTAGGCCGATGTATGGCTGGCCGATGTCGATGAGTCGCAGAAAAAGTGCTAAAAGTATGATGAGAAGAAGCCACCTGTTTTTACACAAAACAGAAACTTGAAGCTTCATAACCCTTATTAAGCCCTTCACCCATTAAATAACCTTATTATCGCAAAGGGTTTCGGCGTGGAGAGATAAAATGACAAAAATCTCAATAGTGGTTCCAACATACAATGAGGCAGATAACATCGAAGCGCTTGTCTGCGGAGTCTTTGGCCTGGGACTGGACCTTGAGCTTATCATTGTGGACGACGCCTCGCCGGATGGGACCGGCAAAATCGCTGACAGGCTCTGCGGAAAGTATCCGAATCTAAGGGTGATTCACAGGTCTGAGCGCGGGCTTGCATCAGCAGTTGTTGAGGGTTTCAAGGCTGCAGAAGGCAGGATATTGGGTGTTATGGACGCTGATTTCAGCCATCCCCTGGATGCAGTGCCCAGAGTGATAGCACCAATAGCTGAGGGCTCAGCAGATGTTGCTATCGGGAGCAGATACATCCCTGGCGGCGAGATACAGGGATGGAACATGCTGCGAAAGATCACCTCCCGCGGTGCAGTTCTTCTCGCCCGGCCGCTGACACCGGTTAAAGACCCGGTTTCAGGCTTTATCTTTCTAAATAGAGCGGTTTTAGATGGCACAAGCTTAAGTCCGGCCGGCTATAAGATCGGGCTTGAAATACTTGTGAAAGGCAGATACCGCCGGGCCGTGGAGATTCCCTATACGTTCAAAAACCGCGACACCGGCAAAAGCAAGCTCAACATAAGAGAGTATTGGAACTACATCATTCATCTCACCCGGCTTTATCGATACAGACTAACGCGTCTTTTCAGGTAGGAGTATGACAGAAAAAGGCAGGTTTTTATCAGGCAATCGTGCAAGACCGGTAGTGCTCTTTCTCCTCACAATCCTTATCGGTCTGTCCCTTGTTAACTTCGGTTTTTACAGCGTTGACGAGGAGTCCTACACCTATCTAACCAGATCCATCGCCCTTGAGGGACGGCTTGATTTTAAATCTGACTACCCGCTGACTGGTTCAGACCTTCACCGTGCCCATTTCAGCGTTGTGTCAGGTGGCAGGATTTACTCGGTGTTTCCTCCGGGCTACCCGCTTCTTGCAGCGCCTTTTTACAGAGTCTTCGGAATCAAGGGGATGCAGCTTGCGAACATCTTTTTTACGGCGCTGCTCACAGTGGTTTTCTACCACTTTACAAAGCATTTTTATCCTGAAACGCAGGGTTTTTCATGGGCGCTTTTGCCCATTGCAGCAACGCAGCTTTTGAACTATTCCGTAAGCCAGTGGAGCCACATCACGGCGGCGCTTCTTATTCTGCTCGGCTTTCACATGCTCTTCAAAGGCAGGCCGACGCTGGCAGGCCTGGCAATCGGCCTTGCCATAACAACCCGCTACACAGCTGTTGTGCCATTTATCTTTTTTCTGCCCTATCAATTCAAGCGGGCGCGGGGAAAGGTCCCTCTACTCCTGGCAGGCGCGCTGGTTGGACTGCTCCCGCTTCTCACCTATAATACAGCTGCCTTCGGATCCCCCTTCACAAGCGCAATGACGATATTAAATGCAGAAATAGGCTTAAGCACATTCAACATTTCCCAGCTCCCGAAGACGCTTGTAACAAACATCATCCACTACACCTTTTTCCCAGGGCTTGAATACACATATAACAAGTCGTCTCTGATTGAAACATCGCCCTTTCTGGTCTTCGCAGTGCTCGGCGCCGGCATGCTTTGGAATGAGAAAAGGCATATGCGTGCTGAGACCGCGACGATTCTTGCCTCAATTGCTGCATTCATAATTTTCATCAGCGGGACCTGGAGCCTTGGCGGACTGGCACATAACATGCGCCTTCTCACCGACATAATGCCTCTCATCGCCTTTCTGGCCATCATCCCAATATTGCAATTGAATCTTAATAGAAGAGTCCTGCTGGCTGCATCCGTCCTGCTGGCTGCAGCACTTGCCCTACTGCACGCGCCGCACCCCTCGGTGAAGCTTGCAAGCATTGTAATAGGTCTAGCATCCCTTATCTTCATACTCTGGCACGTCCTGCTTGAGAAAAAGTACTCATCGGGCAGGGGTAAAAAAGCGCTCACCGCACTTCTAATAATCGGAATCGGCATGTCTATCTTCACAGCAGTTTCAACAACAAGGCTTGAAGGCGAAAACCGAAGGGGTGTAGCCCAGGCGGCACTTGCCTTTGAAACCGTTGCGCCCGAAGGTTCGGTGGTGGTGCTTTTCGGTGGTAAATACCCAAGTTACACTGAAAAAACATATATCTTTTTAGACTACAGCCAGAGCCCCGCGGATATTCCAAGGGTTCTGAAATATTACAGGGAGCGGCCCAGATACGTTCTGCTGTATCAGGAGAGTCACAGAAAATTTTTCACAGGATTCAACCTCTCCCAAACACCGCTTTCCGACCTATATAAAATATCAGAAGCAGAGTGAAAACCGATACCCGCGCGCCGAACTTTAGTGATGCAGGGCGATAGATGAACCGAACCTCGTGGACCCCCTCATCGAGATAGACCCCGCGCAGAAGGTAATCAGCGCGCAAAACATCTGTTTCCCGCCCATTGTCATAGGCCTTCCAGCCTGGATACCACATCTCGCTCAACACCAGAACTCCGGGGTTTGAGAGGTTTGCCCTAACTACGATTTCATTAGCGCTATATGTTTCGACAAAAACTGTTTCATCAAAAATCGGTTGTGCAAGCGCCCGGCCAATATCACGTTCCAAAACCACTACACTCGCTGGATCGATTGTTTGAATCAAACGAAGCGCTTCAGATTCGCCGGCGGCATAAACCGCATCATGCACAACAAAGGCCCGCGGAAGAACCCTCAGGTTTTCATAAATATATGTGGAATTAAACTGCTCTACCAAACGAAAATCTGGATTATCTAGCGGGTATCTTGTTACAACATACTTTGTGTTGAGCAGACCCAATAGACCTGCCACAGGGTATGTCTTTTTCTGGCCATAGACCTGCCAGGGCGGAATAGAATTTGACAGGCCTTTGAAAGTGTAGTTTCCGCCAGCCTCCATAAAAGTCGAGTAGCGGTTTAGAATGAACGGCTCCAGAACCCCGCCCAAGCTTTGGATGCCTCTTCTCATTGTGATCTGCTGCGGGAGGTCATCATAGTTTGTTGCGTACACCCGGTTCGAACCCGCATTTGCACTGAGAAAATCGAGGGTTTCATCCCCGCGATAAATGGCTGCCGGATCTCCTACATTGATTAGCGGCATCCCATAGAGCCAGAGATTGTATATTATGAGCAGCGCCAGAACCGCTTTAAAGGGACCTGTCTTGTGAGGGTATTTTGAAAAAACTGTAGCAGCCAGTACAAAGGAAAGGAGGAGGAAGTAGAAGAGAAAGATGTTGAGGAGAAGGTCTTTTTCCAAGGCAAGTTTGGTGTACTTGTAATAGACGAGGATATATGCCAACAGAAAAATGGATAGCGTAAAAGCTATCTTGAGCGCGTCTCCTCCGGCTCTGCCCTCCCGGATTCTGCGGACGAGCTCTTTTGACCCAAAGCCTGCAAGGATTGAAATTGAAAAGGTATGGAGCAGAAGTATGCGGCCGTGGGCCCTGAAGCTGTTGAAACCGGGCAGTCTATAGATTACCTCGCGCAGAGGTCCGCCAAAGGCCAGAACGATTGCAAATATTGAGAGAAAGATAAAGAATCGCACATATCTGTTCTTCCGGGCGTAGAGGCTGAAGGCTGCCACGGTGAGGGGAATAATCCCAGCGTAACCGAATATACTTATACCGAGAAAGGCGCCTGCCCCACCCCACCAGTGTTCTGATATGTTACCATAGAAATAGGGGATTACAAGGCCTATGATGTGGCCTGCAGGCTGGGAGTAGCTCATGGGGTCGCTGAAACCCATGTGGCGGCGTGAGTTTTCCAAAAGCTCATATGTGGGCACAATTTGAACAGCTGCGAGACCGAGAAAAATAAGCAGCGTAACAGCGAGAATGTAAAGGCCTTTTTTCTTCAGGTTGTAAAGAGTCCAGAGAAGCAGGAGTATAACTGTATAGAAGACGAGCTGTATCCCGCCTGAAAAGAGCTGAAGCGCAAGAATTGCCCCTGCTATTGATGCGTATTTTATGTCCCGGTTTATGATTGCCTTATCATAGGCAAGAAAGGCCAGCGGGATCCAGACTGCGTTTAAAAAGATGAAATGGCCTTCATAAATATAGGATATGAGCTGGCCGCTGAACATGAAAACCAGCGCGGAGATAAATGATGGATACTTTTCAAGCCCAATCTTTCTTGTGAGAAGGTACATGCCCAGCCCTCCAAATATTATGTGAAGCACCGCAAGATAGCCGAATAATTGGTCCGGTGATGAGAGTAGGAAGAGCATGTTGAGTGGGTAGAATAGTCCTGCCTGCGGATTTGCAACGAGAGGTGTTCCTCCAAAGATATAGGGATTCCAGAGCGGGACTGCCCCCTGGGCGTTGAATGCACGGTGGATTATGAACTTCAAAGGACTGTGGTATAGTGTGATGTCTGAGAAGCTCCAGTAGATCATTTTACCAGGGTTTAGGAGTATCTTCCAGAAAAAAATGAGGCCTAGAATGATGATTAACCAGGGGTACTTTCGTTGACCGGTGTAACGCATTGCAATGTCTTTTTTGTGTGTTAATATTTCTAGTTTTGGCCTTTTTTAAAATGGTTTTTTTGAAGGCTTTACCCTTGCCTTTATATAGGGTGGGATGCATCTTTATGAGTGGCTTAGGCGTGACATGAAAAAGTTCCACACGAAATAAAGGTATTGGAGATTCTTGCCAAATGACCAATAATCTACATGGAAAATGGTGTGTTTCACCCTTCCTCTTGAAGCGGCTCTGGAAAAATTCCATTGGAAGTTACAATAATCTTTTCGGAAAGCTTATTTAGTAAGAGCCACAGTGTAATGCGCGGGTCATGGTTCGACCCCTTTATTTCCAGTGGAAAATCAGGTGGATAACGTGGACTTCAAAACCTCATTCAGCGGCATATTCGAATCACTCGTGACAAGAGAGCCGCTCTTTGTTTCTAAAGAAGTGCTTCGCCATTCCTACACACCCGACGAACTGCCCCATCGAAACAAGGAAATCCGCCAGCTCGCACTCATTTTAAGCTCAGCCCTGCGAAACGAGGAAAGCTCAAACATCCTCATCTATGGAAAGTCCGGCACAGGTAAGACAATTGTTTCACGGTTCCTCTGTAAAGAACTTGAAAGAACAGCAAAAAAAATGGGAATCCCAGTAAAAACCGCCTACATCAACTGCGAGATAACGGACACCCAGTATCGGGTTTTGCAAAACCTGGCAGAGTGCTTCGGCGAAAAAGTGCCCTTCACAGGCTGGCCGACAGACAAGGTTTACCGCACCTTTGTAGAGTCGCTGGACCGGGAGCATCAGGGAGTGGTGATAATCCTTGACGAAGTGGACAGGCTTGTTCAGAAATCAGGCGACGACATAATCTACAACCTCACACGGATGAACTCAGAGCTGAAAAAGGCGAAGATAAGCATAATCGGAATATCAAATGATCTCAAGTTCAGAGACTATCTCGACGCACGGGTGCAGTCGTCGCTGTCCGAGGAGTCGGTGGTCTTCAAACCTTATGACGCGCGCCAGCTCGAAGACATCCTGAACCAGCGGGCGGACCTTGCCTTTAAACCCGATGTAATGGACGAATATATCATTCCCCTCTGTTCAGCGCTTGCAGCAAGAGAACACGGCGACGCCCGAAAGGCGCTTGACCTTCTCAGGGTTTCAGGCGAGATTGCAGAGCGCGAATCCGCACCAAGGATTACGGAAAAACACGTGCGCCGCGCAAAAGACCGAATCGAGGCAGACAGCATTGTGGAAGCCGTGCGATCACTGCCCACACAGTCTAAAGTCCTTTTATATTCAATCATCCTTCTTGAGGAGCGCAAACGCAGAATTATCACAACAGGCGACGTCTACGACCTTTATTCAAGCCTTTGCAGGAAAACCGGGCTTGACATCCTCACTCAGCGCAGGATTTCTGATCTGCTCTCAGAGCTCGATCTCATGGGCATAATCGACAGCACCGTTGTAAGCAAGGGCAGATACGGGCGCACACGGCAGATACATCTCGTAGTCCCCCTAGTTGGCATCCGAATAGTTCTAGAAGATGATATCCGGCTCAACGGCATAACAAACTTCGAACCCCCGCAGAGAAGGCTGGGGTGAATATGGAAGAGTCAGATATTATCTGCCGGTTTCTTGACGCAGAGCTGTGTCTTCATCCAAATGTTTTAGAGCAAATTTCAAGCATGGAAGATCCCTCTGAAATCGTTGAGCGGCTTATCAGTTCAACTGAGGGCAACGGACGTATTATCACGCCTGAGGATGTGCGCGCCCTCAAAACAGAGGTTGTTATAAAGAAGGGCAGGCTGCGGATTGCAGAAGAATATGACAGCGAAATCGAGCTGCGGGATGTTTCAAAGAACGCGCCGCGCAGGGGTTGTATCGAGGGTTTTTTAGAGCATTTTAACAGCCGATATGAAAAAGGGCTTAAGGTTTTTCGGGAGCGCAAGCATCTTATTGATTCACATACTGTGGAGCAGGCGCTGGCCGCGGGCGGGAAGAGCGATGTCAAAATCATCGGCCTTGTGGAGAGTGTGCGGGAGAGCAAGAAGGGAAACACCATAATCTTTATTGAAGACCCATCCGGCGTAATTCCGGTAGTTGTGCTTAAGTCTGATCGGGAGCTTGCAGAGTTTGCCAGAACCATTGTAAACGACGACATCCTGGCCGTGGAGGGAGTGACCGGCTCTCGTGAAGGAGGGATTGTAATTGCCAAAACCCTATCCTTTCCAGACGTTCCCTACCAACGTACAACTGAAAGCCGAAGCGAACCCCTTGCAATCGCGCTCGTGTCTGACATTCACATCGGCAGCTTTGAGTTCATGGAAAAAGAGTTTCTCAGGTTTCTTAAGTGGCTGAACTGCGAGGTGGGAAGCAGCCGTCAGCGAGAGCTTGCAGAGCGGGTGAAATACATGGTTGTTGCAGGCGACCTCGTAGACGGTGTAGGCATTTATCCAGGGCAGATTGACGACCTCAATATAAAAGATATCTTCAGCCAGTACAAGCGGCTTTCAGAACTTTTTGACATGATCCCAGATTATATTGAGATAATTATTGGGCCTGGAAACCATGATGCAACGCGTCAAGCCGAGCCGCAGACACCTATCTTTGAGGATTACGCGCCAGGGCTCTATGAAAATCCTATGATACACATGGTTGGAAACCCCTGTTATGCCAGGCTTCACGGAACCTCTGTTCTAGCCTATCACGGCCGGAGCATGGATGACATCATATCCAAGGTTCCGGGAAACTCCTATTCAGAGCCTGACAAAGCCATGCTCAATCTCCTTAAAAAAAGGCAGCTTGTGCCCATCTTCGGCGAAAAGGTTCCGGTTTCCCCTGGAACTGAGGACTGCCTTTTTATCGATGAGGTTCCTGATATTCTTCACTGCGGCCACGTCCACACTACAGGGGTTCAAAGCTATCGCGGTGTAACTATTGTCAACTCCGGCGCCTTTCAAAGTCAAACAGATTTTCAGAAAAGGCTTAACATGCAGCCAGACCCAGGTAAGGTTCCGATCTACGAAATATCCACTCGAAAAACAACTATCATGAAGTTTACCTAAAATATTTATGAAGATTGAAGATTATTTCAAAGTGCTTGAAGATGAGGGGAAGCGTGCCTACAGTGCTGCGAAGGAGGCGCGTGCTGCCGGGATTGATCCTGATTTTGAGCCTGAGATTCCACTGGCAATAGACCTTGCCGAGCGTGTTGAAAGCCTGGTCGGGCCTGAGGGGATTGCCGAGGAGATCAGGCGAGCTGTAAACGAGCACGGCCGTGAAGAAGCATCTCTAATTATCGCAAAACAGATTGCAAGTAACTCAAATCTTTCTGAGGAGGAGGCTGCTGAGCAGGGGCTTCGAACAGCTCTGGCAATTCTCACCGAAGGCGTTGTTGCAGCACCCATGGAGGGGATTGTAAAGGTGAGTGTTAAAGAGAACCACGACGGATCCCGTTATCTAGCGGTTTATTTCGCAGGGCCGATTCGCTCTGCCGGAGGCTCGGCTCAGGCGCTTGCTGTGCTAACAGCCGATTATCTGCGCCAGGCGCTGGGTCTGTCAGCATATGTTCCAACCGCTGAGGAGGTAGAGCGGCTTGTGGAAGAGGCGGATCTCTACAACTCTGAGGCAGCGAGGCTCCAGTATTTCCCCTCACCTGCCGAGATACGCATGGCATGTAAAAACATTCCGGTCGAGGTTACAGGCGAGGGAACTGATAGGGTGGAGGTTTCAGGTTATCGCAATCTCCCCCGTGTCGAGACAAATCAGCTCCGCGGCGGCGCTGTGCTTGTCCTTGCTGAGGGTGTGCTTCAAAAGGCTCCAAAGATTGCCAAGTTCGTTGACAAGCTCCAGATAAAAGGGTGGGAGTGGCTTTCCGACATTAAAAAGGAGAAGCCCGCAGGCGACGATGACGAAAGCGAAAAGAAGACCGTTCACAAATACATAAGAGATGTTATCGCGGGCAGACCGATTCTCTCCCATCCGTCTGCAAAGGGCGGCCTTCGGCTTCGCTACGGCAGGAGCAGATGCTCAGGGCTTGCCGGCGTTTCAATCCATCCTGCGACGATGGTGATATTCGATGATTTCATCGCAACAGGCACGCAGATGAAAATTGAAAAACCAGGCAAGGGCGCGGTTGCCAGTCCCTGCGACTCTATTGAAGGCCCGATTGTAAAGCTAAAAGACGGCAGCGTCGTGCGGGTTGAAAATGAAAAACAGGCTTTAGAGATAAATGAAAGAGTGGTGGAAGTGCTGTTTGCAGGCGACATACTCATAGGATACGGCGAGTTTTTGGAAAACAACCACAAGCTTCTTCCCGCCGGCTACTGCGAGGAATGGTGGCGCCTTGAAGCAGAGGCCGCGGGCTGCACCCCCACTGAAGCAGTTCCAACTCCTGAGGAAGCGCTGCAGCTCTGCGAAAAGGGCGCGCCCATGCACCCGCGATACACCTACTTTTATCACGACATTTCAAAGGATGAGCTGCGCGACCTTACAGAGTGGCTCTGCTCCGGCAGATTCGTTGAAGGCGCGTTGCAAATCACTGTGGGCGCAGAAAAACGTCTCCTTGAAATCATTGGAGTACCCCACAGAGTTGTGAAAGAGTGTGTAGTAATTGAGGAGCACGCGCCGCTTCTTGCCGTGCTCGGGCTGTCTGATCTGGTGATGGACA
>QIDD01000013.1 GCA_003230355.1 Methanobacteriota archaeon | reverse complement strand
ATCGGCGTCATACCAATCTATCTCTCTTGCGCTTCCCTCAATATAGACGTAATCAGTTGTGCTGCCGTTACCGTTATCATCGTAAATATCCAGGTATAGCCCGTACTCGTCTGAACCGTCGCCGTCAAAGTCATTGCCATCTGCTTGGTCTACGGCAAAACCTTCTACATTTGGAAGATTGAATGTTTTTACTATCATATTTTCAGGAGTGGGAACTGGATTTGTGTAGTTTGCCAGAAGGGCAAACCATGGCATGTTATCATTGGAGCTGGAACAGCCTGAATAAAAGTCCAGTCTCATATTGTTTGAGCCTGGGCCCATAACGCCCAAAGCGGTAGATGTGTTTACAGGTACTCCCCTTCGGGAATTGTACATCTCCATACCCCCAATCCGAGTATAAAGGAACATATAATCATCACCAGGATATACAGATATGTTTGCAATACCCCCATTTATATACAATCCTGCATCAAAGGGGTCAGCGTTTTGGGAACCTGCACCAAGCATATAATATGCGTTGTGAAGGGTAGCGTTTGCCGGGATGCTGAAGCTGATAGAGGCTCCATTATCCCCCCATCCATCGGTGCAATAGTCAGAATAAAAGTTCGACAGCCAGTTATGGAAGTTCCAGGCCGTGGACACAGCGGTTCTGTTAGTATCTATGAAGTTGGCCTCTTCAACCTTATACCAGGCAAAACCTGCCCATCCTTCAGGAGGACCGACTGTTGTACTGGAAATCGAGATGAGGTTCTCTGCCAGAGAGGAGTCACCATTTGTGAGGTTGAAATTCCCTTCTGGTGTCACTACGTCAATCTCATATCTTAGATAGTCTGGGAGAGTGGTGTTCAAACTCTCGTTCAGGTCAGCCATAGCCTCATTCTGCAGAATCACACTACCCCTCCTGACCCCGGTCTGATATTTTATGCTCACATCTCTAAGGGAACCGTTCCTGTCAAGTATGAGGAGCGTGTCCTGTGCGAGGCGTTCACTTGCAAGGAGTTGAAAACCTGCGGGTGTGGCTGTGTCAGCCATGGAGGAAACAGAGGCTAATATGATAAATAGAGGGATAAGAGCGAGGACAGCATCCATGGTGAAGATAAAACCTTTGTTTTTCATCTTCCCGCCTCCAGTCGAACCTTAACAATGCTTGGATCTGCAAGGTCAGGTGTAACCGTTGTATCAGTCGTTCCGCTAGGGGTCTCAATAAAATATACATCGAAATCAATTTTTGGGTCACCTCCGACGTAGATGAATATCCGGTTCTCGCCTGCCGCCATATAGCTGTCGAGTTTAACTTTATAGACCATGCCTCCGGGTATTGCTCCATCTATGTCGCATATTTCATCCTGACCCGATCCGGGCAGATACGGGGGATTACCGACTGTGCACTTGAAGAGATCAGCTGAATAATCAGCATTTCCAGCCTGACCAATTTTATAGTAATCATCACAATTCGAAGTTATGTCGCCTATGAAAGGAGCAACGTCAATCCCCCAATTAGAATTAGGCCCATTCGTATCATTAACCTCGGCAACCATCCAAAAATCCATGGAAGCCAGCTTACTTGCAGTTACAGTAAACACAAACTGGTATTGAGATGGTTTACCCTGCCCACCTCCAGTATTACAGTTAGTTTCTGAGTTCTTGTGGGTGATATCAAACAAACCCCCTATTATATCCTCAATCTTTAGAATGGCGATTCGCTCTGCAACAAAAAGGTCCTTTGCCTCAGCTCTAGAACCGTTAGTGAAGTTTAGGAAGAATCCCTGACTTTTATTGTCTGCACCAGTGATGTTTAAGTTCCAATAGGAAATCCCGCGGATCTCTCCTCCAAGCAATATCGAAAGGTGGCTGTTATTCATCCCCACAACCTTTCCAACATCCAGAAAATTAGGCACCACAAGCCCGGTGGAGAGGTTATAAGTCGCAAGACCCGCGATCTCAGGAGAATTGGAAATGTTCCAGTTAACAGGGGTCCCAGGAGATTTCACAATGACGTCAATAGCACTGTTAACCCCTCTTTGCATGTCATATACGAAGATATACTCCTGCACCTGGTTCACTGACCCTGTCATAGCATTTGCTGATATCCCCAGTATCAGTACAAGAGGGATAAGTGAGACTAGAAGGTCTAAAGTAAGCAGTTGCCCTCTATCATCTCTAAAGATATTCCTAGTTTTCAGGGACATAGCTTTTCCCACTGTCTAGACTTTTATAATATATTTACCCTTCTCTTTTATAACTAGCTTCGCTCAAATTATTTTGAAACTACAGGGGTATAAATCTTTTGTCACATATATAAGGCCGCTTAGAGTTCAAATATTGCTGGCGATAACCTTTTATACGCATCAAATTAGAAGTATATTCATGGTGTCCGATGAGAAGGGGCAGATAACAATTGAGGCTATTTTAATCCTCGGATTTTTTATGCTCATATTTATTGGTGTAACAGTGCCCCTGGCTTTTAACGCCAGGTATACTGCGATTGATACATCTGTTCTTGCTGATGCAAAGTTTGCAACTGAGCAGATTGCAGGTGCATCTGGCACCGTTATTACGCCGGGTTCTCGTCGGACGATTGATGTCTATGTGCCGGGATATAAATCAGGTGACATTAATATTGGGACCAGGATATGTACTGACGGCTCCTATATTAACACGACCGTTGCAATTGACAGGGGTAATGCAGGCATGAATCAGTCCCGCGTGATTGAAAGCCATAATATATCTTCGAAACTTTATGGCACGGGTTGGACTGTCGTTAATCCCGCTGGGGGGGCTTATATCTCTGAAAACAGCGGTAAACGCTATACAATCGTAATCGAGTATAAGTCAATTAATTCCACAACCGCTAATTCTCTCGCGCTCACAAACGGCTGCACAGGTGATTTCATTGGCGATCTTTAAAACCTGTCCTGTCCCTTAATTTAAAGAAGCATCTTTGCCACTGTGAAATAGATGAAAAGCCCTAGTGCATCGACGATTGTTGTGAGAAGCGGGGCTGAGACGATTGCCGGGTCCCATCCGATCTTTTTGATTATCAGGGGCAGGGTTGCTCCAATGATATTTGCAACGATTACAACGGCAATTATTGTAATTGCCACGGTTACCGATACAATGAAAGGTACATTGATAAAAAGCGCTAGAATGAATCCAACAGATGCCACAAGCAGTCCAAGTATAGTGCCTACAAAAAGCTCCCGCCACATTATTTTGTAGAGATGGGCGTGTTTAACCTCGCCTGTGGCCATGCTGCGAATTATGAGTGTTGCGCTCTGTGAGCCTGTGTTTCCGCCGGTGTCGATGATGAGAGGTATGAAAAAGGCAAGGGCTACAATCGACGTTAGAACATCTTCAAAGCTGCGGATAATACTGGATGAAATCGTTGCAGCGCCGAATAACAGAAAAAGCCAGACAACCCTGCTTTTCACAAGCGCTAGTGGCGAGGAGAAGAGATAGGATTCTTTGAGCGGCTGTGTTCCGCCGATTCGGGTGATGTCTTCTGCTGCCTCATCCATAATTACGTCCACCACGTCATCCACTGTTACCATCCCAAGAAGTATGCCGTTTTCATCTACCACTGGCAGCGCGAAGAAATCGTGTCGTGCAATAAGCCTTGCAACCTCCTCCTGGTCCATCTGCGGATTGAGGCTGATTACCTCCGGCTTTCCCAGGTCGATCAGCCTGGCCTTGGGAGGTGCTAGAACAATGTCTCGAAGTGACACAACTCCAGAGAGCTTCTTATCCTTTTTTCCCAGGTAGATGTAGTAGATTGTCTCGAATTCCTTGGCTTTTTCCCGTAAAAAGGCCAGTGCCTCTTTAACTGTCATGGTCTCTTCGAGTATTGGGACCTCTGTTGTCATGAGCCCGCCTGCAGTGTCAGAGGGGTATTTAAGCAGGTCCCGCGCCTCGTCAGAGTCTTTTTTTGAGAAGTGGCGGAAGACGTTTTTTCGAATCTCTGGTGTCAGATCTTTGAGTACATCTGTCATCTCGTCTGAAGGGAGTTCGCTTAGGAGCTGCGCGCTTTTTCGAGATGGAAAGGCAAGGATGACTTCGATGAGCAGGTCTGTGGGAAGCTCTGGCAGCAGGTTTTCAACGGTTTCATGGGGCGCCAGCTTCACAATCCGCTTTCGCTCATCAGAGGAAAGCTCGGAAAGAAGGGTTGCAAGATCCAGAGGATGAAGTTTTACAACTCTTTCTTTGAGTTCGCTCCAGCGTTTCGCCTCTATCAACCGTGACATCTCTTCATGATCCAAAGTAGGTCCACCTCACATCGCTCTTTTTACCTTTAATGCATTTATCTTTGCATATTTAAAACCCTTGTTTGAGATAGGCCAGGCTCCAGAATATAAAAACAACTCCCAGGAATCGGTGCAGCGTGTTTGATGACAGGCGCCTCTGGACTTTCGCTGAGGCGAGGCCGCCGATTATTCCACCCAGACCTAGAAGCACGCCTAGTCGGATATCCGGTGCTGCCGCGGCCCCAGAGTTAAGTGTGGCGTAGGAAATTGTTCCGGCAGATGAGATTATGAGAGTTGAGATCAGCGCTGAGCCTGCAACCGCGTATATTGGGAGGCGCAGGATTGTTGTGTAAAAGGGGACGAGCAGAAAGCCTGTTCCAATTCCAAAGGTCGTTGAGATCGTGCCTGCAAGTATGCCTGCAAAGAAGACTGGCGCTGTTTGAAAGCTGTAAGTTTTATCTGAAAACGTGAATTCATGGCGTCTTATTGTGCCAGTGGTTTTCTCGATTTTGCCCACCCTGATTTCAGAGTACCGTTTAAACGTGAGCCTAAGTCCGAGCGCTGCCAAAAGCAGTGCAAAGAGGATTTTAAACAGCCCGATATCTGACAGCACACCCACCCTGATTCGCGGTCCCACGAGCGAGCCGATTATCCCGCCTGCGCCAGCGATAAGCCCAAGCCGCCAGAGCGCGCGTTTCTCAGCCCGATAGGAATAAACACTTCCCAGGGGCGTGAGAATGTTGTAGATCAGGTTTGTCGCGCTCACACTTGGCGACGTGAAATTCAGAATTGACACCATGAACGGCAGTGTTCCAATGCTTCCGGTAAGCCCTACCTGCCCAAAAATCAGTGAGAAAGCCGCGCCTACAAATACGGGTATCAGGGGGTTAAGCTCAACCCCTGCCTGCGGAAAATACATTGCCTATATCCACCTCACTGCACACAATAATGAAACATCCTCAAGGTTTACAGTACTTAACTTCTTCTCAGGATAAGGTCAATGTCCAGGGGGTCAACAAAGAACTCTGGTAGGGATTATATACGTGAAAGAATTAATAGTAACACATGTTGTTTGAATGCGTGAAGAGGCATAAGTGTCCATTCGACATGGGCGACTGCTGCTTCTGTTGTAACAACCTTGACTGCGATGAAAGATGTGTAGAAATCTGCGAGGATGTGAAAGACTTTTCTAACAGGGTTCATGTTCCAGTAAAAAGGCTTATGAACTTAGAAATACCTGCCGAGGATCTCTTGAAGGAATACGTCAGTGTCGTGAGACACTTCAATCAAGGGCACATTGAGGATTATAAAAAAGAACTTAGAGAAGAGATACTACGAAGAATGAAGGATGTCAAAGATGGAGTATAAGAAGTATTCCATATAAACCTAAAAGAATAGACACTCCAACCAATTTAACCTCTTCTCAGAGATGAGATCGCCCCGCCTTCAATAAACACTTCAAGCTTCTTCTTTAAAGCTAACTGTCCATTTACCAAACTAAAGAGAGGTCAAATCTTATTTTTTCTCCCGTGCAAAGAGCCAGAGACTCACTTCGTAGAGCAAGATAAAACCTGCTGTGATTACAAGTGGCGTGGCCATGGTGGGGTCAGGGTTGATGATTGTTACAATTCCGAACATTACGACGTAGATTATACGGCGTTTTTCACGCAGAAACGTTGGCTCCACAAGCTCCATTTTAATCAGCAGCTTAATGATAAGCGGAACCTGAAACACCGTGCCAACTGCAACGAGCAAAAACGACACAAAGTCGACGAACCTGCTCAAAACCAATAGAGGGGTGGTTGTTTGCGAAGATGTTCCGATAAGCGCCTTTGAAAGCGGGCCGATGAGGAAACGATAGGATATGGCTCCGCCAAGCATAAAAAGCACTAGCGACGCAGGAACAACACCGACGTAAAACCGCCGTTCACTAGGGTAGAGGCCGGGACGCATGAAGGCGAATGTTTCATAGACTATGAGAGGCGCGCCAACGACAAGGGCGAGTGTGATTGCTATCTTGATCTGTGTGAAAACAATCTCCACAGGGTTGAGGGCGATAACCTTAGTGTCGGCAGGAAGAAAATCAGCCTTCATCCGGGTGATTACATTATCGCTTATAGGATACGCAGCCAGGGTGACAACTGCAACGATTGCAAAGACCCATAGAAACCTTCTGCCAAGCTCAACAAGATGCTCTTCAAGCTCCATTCCCCTGTCGCCTGGCACGCCGTCGTATTCCGCCAACTCTTGTTCACCCCAGTATTATATCTCCATCCTTTGTAATCGCGATTTCAATGTCGCTTATGATTCTTCTACCTTTTATCTGGTCTGCACAAACACGGTTGATAGTCCCGATAAGTGACGGCGAGTCAAGGTTTATGTGTATGGCCAGATCACCAGCCTTTTCATATATCTTTTTTGGAACCTCGTTTAAATCTGTGTCTTTTTCGATGCGTACAATCGCCGCGGCAGAAAGCATCTTTGCAACATTGATTGTGTTTTTTGCCTTTCGGATATTTCCCCGCGCCGTCTTTTCTGTTGCCGAAATATTTGCCCGTGTTGTGCCAAGGCTTTTAGCTATCTCGGTCTGGCTTTTACCTGAGTTTCTCAGCTCCAATATTTCAAGCTGCCGTTCAGTCAGAAAACTATCCTTAGCCATTATATCAGAACCTGCATGTAAATATATTCAAGAATCATTCCTTATCCGCTCCAGGCAGGATATGTATCTTCTCTTTTTTCAGCGATATCTTCACACCTTTACCCGATTCAAGCTTCATCTTCTCCACAACGTGATTCGGCACGTTAACATAAAACATTGTGCCTCCTACGTCCACCCCGATACGCTGCATGGCCGAGCCAAAAGACTCCATCTCGGAAATGGTTCCGTCAAAGTTGTTTTCAAATGACGACGGTCGCTCCGGCCGCACAAACATAATCGACTCAGGCCTGATGCAAACCGTCACATCGCCAAGGGGCAGAGCACTGTCAACAACCAGCTCAAGATCGTTGAACTTGATAATCGACGAACCCCCGCTGGACTGGCGAACACTGCCGCTAAAGATGTTTGTCATCCCAGTGAACTCAGCAACCTCACGGCTCAGGGGACGATAAAATATCTCATCCGGCGCTGCTGTCTGCAAAATCCTTCCATGCTTGAGAATAGCAATTTTATCTGCAAGCGCTATTGCCTCCACATAGTCGTGGGTGACGTAAAGAGTAGTTAAATGGTGTTTTTGCTGAATCTTTTTCAGGCTTTTTCGAAGCTGCTCGCGCACACGCTGGTCAAGCGAGCTCAAAGGCTCGTCGAAAAGCAGGAGATCAGGTTGAAAAACAAGGGCGCGCGCAAGTGCCACTCGCTGCTGTTGCCCTCCGCTGATCTGATCAGGATAGCGGTCAAGCAGACCTTCAACCTGCATCTCGCGGGCGATTGCCTCCACACGCTCCCTTGCATTCTTTTCACCACGGGTCTTCAAGCCGAAGGCGATGTTTTCAAAGACATTTTTATGTGGGAAAAGCGAGTAATCCTGAAATACAAATCCCACACCCCGCTTCCTCGCAGGCACATCTGACATGTCCACGCCGTTGAGCAGCACCACACCTTTGTCCGGTGTTTCGATCCCTGCAGCGATTTCAAGTGTTTTTGACTTACCCGCGCCCGACGGACCCAATAGAACCATCAGCTCACCAGGTTCAAGCTTGAATGAAATATCCCGCAGTACCACGGTGTCGTCATAGCTTTTTGAAACGGCGCGCATCTCAAGACTCATCTTCTCTCACCTATGAAGTGCTTGAATATAAAGAGTATGGAGAATGATATGACGATCAGGATGAGGGCGATGATGTTTGCCTCGTCGCGGCTTCCGCCCATGGTCATGTTGAAGATCGCGATTGGCATTGTCTGCAAGAGGCCGGCGACCATGACTGATGCTCCGAACTCGCCGATTGCGCGGGCAAATGCCATGATGGTTCCTGCGATTATCCCTTTGCTTGAAAGGGGGAGAACGATTTCGCGCAGGATGTGAAGCGGGTCTGAACCTAGGGTTGATGCGGCGCGGATATAGTTTGGGTTGATGTCGAGAAAGGCTGATTTAGTGCTTGTGATTATGAAAGGTGTTATTACGAAGACCTGGGCGATGATTATCGCGTAGGTGGTGAATAGGATTGTGATTCCGAATCGCTCGAGGACGGGTCTGCCGAGAAGCCCGAATCTTCCGAATGTGAGCAGCAGCAGGTAGCCGGCTGCGCTGGGCGGCAGAACCATTGGAAGAGTTGAAAATGTGTCGACTACGCCTTTGAAGGGAAACTCCCAGAAGGCCAGGATATAGGCTATTCCAAGACCTAGTAGAAGCGCGATTATAGTAGCCACAAAGGCTGTTGTAATACTGAGCATTATTGAAGCCTTCACAGGGGGATATGTCATTATTGTAAGCATCCTTGTGAAATCGATTTTATTAAGCAGCGCGATAAATGGAACAGCGAAGATTACGATTCCTGCTAAAAGCACTATCCAGAGATAAGTGTTTATCCATCTGTCACCTTCCAATGCCAATCTTTCACCTCTGAGACACCACTACAAGGTGGTTTCTCGCAAATACGCTTTCCTCTTCTATCAGATTCTGCTCCATGAGTATTTCTGAATGGCGCAGCGATGCTGTTGCATAGACATCTGCAGGCGCGCCGGCCTCGATTTTCTGCCGCAGTATGCCTGAGCTTGCGTATCCGATTGTCACCTTAATGCCTGTCTTGTTTTCAAACTCTTTTGCAATGTCTGTGAATGACTCTGTAAGTGAGGAGGCTGCAAAGACTGTGAGGGTTTCATCTGTTTTATTTGTGTTTTGAAATGGTTCCGGCAGTTGAATGCCAGGCGTAAAACCATATTTTTGCAACAGAGCCTGACCTTCTTTTGATGTGAGAAATCTTATGAAGAGACGGGCGGAGTCAGGGTTTTCGCTGTAGCTGGTAATTGACGCGCCGTACTGGGGCAGAGGCGTGTATTCACGGGGGATTTCGATTATCTGAACCGAGCTGTTCTCATGAATTGCGTCTGTGAGATAGACAAATCCCGCGTCAACCTCGCCTGTGATAACCTTGTCGAGAACTGCCCGTACGTTGGGGTCGTTTGTAGCAATATTTGCTCGAAGCATCCGCCCCTGCTCTGGCTCGGCCAGCTCAAGGTTTGATACAACCATCTCAGCGTATCTGCCGGCTGGACAGTGTGTGGGGTCGCAGACAGCTATCATCGTCCCGTTTTTATATAGGTCTGAGAACTCTTCAATCTCTGCGCTGCCTGTCCTGGTCTGCTGTGTGCATGCCGCGGTCAACATGAGCGTTGTAACGAGAACTGGTAGAAGAATCCTCATATCTCTTCATCCAAGGCTCCTGTTAATAAATAGTTTACCTTTACATATGAAGAATGTTAAACCTATTTCCTTGATTTTTCAAAAAGTCTCACCAAGACGCTTCAAAAAAGCCTGCCCCACATGTTCTTTGAAATCCTGTGGTATCATCTCATCCAGTATACGCCGCTTCGCATCACCCCTATCAAGATCCTTTGAACCGATTTTCAAAAAGGCATCTTCAACCTCAGCCAGCTGATCCGGCGTTAGCTCATAAACATAGTTTTCATTTTTAAAAAAGGCGGCTGTTCTCTCAAGCTCCCTTTGGTCCTCAGCCATCAACTCCTCAAGCTCGGCCCGACGGTTTGGCTGGATGCCGAGTCCTGCGTCAACACACACGTAGCCGGCGCTGTAAAATGATTCATAGGACCAGGGCTCAGGAGCTATGTAGAGCCGTTCCGGGAAGAGCCGGCAGTGCAGGGGGCGCACATCATAAATAGAGCATTTCCCATCTACCAGGAATTTGCATGGAAAAGGCAGGCCAGTTGCTGGGATGAGTAGAGCGGTTCCAGGAATATTCGTCCAGAGCACGCCGCCATAGCGCTCGAAAAATTCGGCCATTGAAATCTTGAGACTTTTTGATATGCGTTCTATGTCAGCTAGGAGGAGTTCAAGTGGAGAGCCTGGGTCTGTGCAGCAGCGAACGCAACTGTCTCGGCAGTAAAACTCTGCGCCCCCGCCCTCATGCACCGCAGAGAGGTGTTTTGCAAGCTTTTTTCCTTTGAGCTCTGTATTACAGTAGGGGCATCTGCGTTTCATACTATTTTCACAACCTGTGACATGGGGGGGTTTTCGAAGCATATAAATAATTATGTAGGGAAATAATTTATTGTTGCGAAAAGTAATTATAGATTGATGAAGTTCAGCTTCCCCTTTGTTTTAATCATTGTGCTTTTAGCCAGCTCTGCCTGCTTATCAACAGGTCAAGATTTAATTTCTGCCTCAGATATTTTAAGAGCAAAAGGCATCTCAATAGAGAAATCATTGTTTTTTGATGAGGCCAGAATCGCCATGGTCGAAGAGCAGTTGAAAGGACGCGGAATAAAAGATCAAAGGATTATCGAGGTGATGTCAAGAATAGAAAGGGAGGAATTTATACCTGCTGATTATCAACTGTTCGCATATGATGATGGAGCATTACCCATAGCTGAGGGGCGCAGCATTCCCCAGCCATATGTTATTGCTGTTATGATTGAGGCTTTGAATCTTCAAGGAGGTGACCGTGTTCTAGTAATTGGGGATGGCTCCGGCTATCAGACTGCTATTCTCGCCGAACTGTCAGGAGAGGTTTTTTCCATCGAGCCTCGGCCTGAACTGACAGCAAAGGTTGAAAGCAGGATGACAAAACGCGGATATGAAAATGTCCATATAATTCTTGGAGAGGGCCGGCAGGGCTTCCCGGAAAAAACCTTCTTTGACGCTATCGTCGTCTTTGCCGCGTTGGACGAAGTTCCCAGCGTTCTTTTTGACCAACTAAAAGACGGCGGCAGGCTCGTGGCCCCTATTGGCAGTCAGCTTGATGAACAGACCCTCATGGTTTTTGAAAAAAAG
>QIDD01000012.1 GCA_003230355.1 Methanobacteriota archaeon | reverse complement strand
AAAATAATTTATAATACTTGTGGTTTGCGAAAACCTATCATAGTTCAAAACGGTAAAGAATCAGACTGGATTATAGAGCAGTGAAGGTTTTATTTTGTTAAAAAGAATAGATACAAAAGCTAGAATTCAAAACAACAAATGAGAAGAATCTTGCTCGTGTAGATGTTATTCATATCTCAATGCTTCGATGGGTCGTAGCTTGGATGCCTGCCACGCCGGATAAAGTCCTGAGATCGCGCCCACGATGAATGAGAAAAGAATCGAGCCGATGACAAGCTCGATCGTGATCTTGGTCTGAAACATGCTCCCCACGTAGGCGGTTCCGATGACGTCGATTATTAGTGAAAGCGCGGCCCCCACGATGAATCCGAGTATCCCGCCCATAAGCCCCACAAACCCTGCCTCAGTGAGAAAGAGGAGCAGAATTGTCTTCTGCTTCGCGCCTGTGGCCTTGAGAATCCCGATTTCAGGCGTGCGTTCAAACACACTCATAAGCATTGTGTTCATAATTATCACGCCACCCACGATAATCGAGATTGACGCGATGCCGCCGAGCACAAATGTAAGCACGCCGAGCACCTGATTTATCTGCTCTGCAAAATCAGCCGTAGTCGCCACCTCGAAATCCTTTCCACCCCTGAGCTTTTTCAGACGCTCCTCGATTCTGTCTGCCGTAATCTTCACCCTGCGCTCATCCTCAGCTGTGGCTATCATCATCGAGATTTCTCCCCTGGCATCATAGAGGTTCTGCCCAGCATAGATTGGCATGTAAACAGTTGTGTCATCCTGCTGGTTTCCTATCTCTGTGAAAATTCCGACTACCTCGAATTTCTTGCCGTTAACCTCGATAAAATCCCCAACCCGGATGTCTCTTTCAAAGGTGTCCTCTGCCAGGCGGATTCCAATGTTAACCGCCCGGTCATCAATGTCTTTTACATAGCGCCCCTCCTTCAAGTTATAAAAATTCGAGTAGATTTCAAGAATTTCCTCGGTCCCGCCGCCGACATTTACAAAGGCAACTTCATTTCTGAACTTTACCTCGCCTGCTCTGAAAAAATAGGGCTGCACATCTTTAACACCGGGTAGGCGCTCTATTTCAGCTAGCTCCTTTTCTGTGAAAGGGACACTTTCCTGTGGTGGCCCTCCTATTCCGCCACTGAAAAGCCCTGCTGGATAGATATTAATCCGATCTGCACCGACTTTTTCAAGGTTGTCACCAATCGACGCTCGCATTCCAGTTCCAAGTGATATAAGGGCTACGATCACCGCGATTCCAATGACCATCCCCAGGAGTGTGAGCGCCGCACGGGATTTCTGTTGTGAAAGGCTTCTAAATGCGAATGAAAAGTATTCTGACACCATATTTCTCAGGACCTCAATGCAACGACAGGGTCTAGCTTAGACGCTTTATAGGCTGGATAGACTCCTGAAATAATTCCCACTCCAAATGAAAAGGCGAGGGCAAAACCTGCAAGCTGCATCGTTACCGCTGTGGAAAGCACGTTTGCGCCCAGGTACTGCTCTGCAGCGATATTTATGCCCAGAGAGATCCCGTATCCGATAAGGATGCCGATACTGCCGCCGATAAGCCCGATGATCCCGGATTCCACAACTATCATTTTGATTATATGTGAACCATGCGCGCCTGTAGCCTTCATAATCCCGATCTCCTTCGTCCTTTCAAGGACGTTCATGATCATGGTGTTTGCAATGCCCACTCCGCCCACGATAAGCGACACCGCCGCAATCCCGCCGAACACCACCTGTATCACCTTGAAGGAGTCGGTGATCTGTTTTACCAGCTGCTCAGAAGTTAGCACCATAAAAGACGTGGTGTCATGGTTCTTTTCCAGCGCCTCTTTAATCCTTATTTTAACCGCCTCGGCTTTGCTCACATCATCAAGCCTTACAACCATGCTGGTGATCTCATCGCCTTTGTTCATAATTTCACGGAGGTAGTCGAAATCTATGAAGATGCGGTTGTTCTGGTTGCTGTCGCCGGTGTCTGCGAAGATACCGATAACTTCGATTTCGTTTCCCTGTATCTCGATTTTATCTCCAACACTCACCTTCACACGATAAAAGTCATCATGGATATTAAATCCAATTGTGGCCTTTTTCCGGTCACCCGGGCCGATCCATCGTCCGTTGAGTACGCGAAACGCCTGAGCGTCTGAAAAGACCTGCTCCGCCTCCTTTGCCGGCACGCCAGTGATTGGAATCGCTTTTTCCTCACCTTTGAACTCACTGCCTGCAACAAGCGTGACAACCGGTATAACCGCCCTAACACCTGGGAGCTTTTCAATCCGATTCAAATCCTTGTCCCGAAGCCCCTCGCCAGACCCGCCGGCCGCAACCATAGATGCTACAAATATTTTGTCAGCACCCAACCTGTCAAACTGCGCGTTAACTGACTTTGTCATTCCCTCGCCGATAGACACAAGGGCAACAATCGCAGTAATCCCGATAACAACACCCAGAAGTGTGAGAAAGGTCCTCATCTTCCGATAGGTCAGGTTTTTAAATGTAAGCTCAAGATACTGTATCATCCACTATCTCCCCGTCTTTTAGGGTTATAATTCGCTTTGCCATCTTCGCAAGACTCGCGTCATGAGTGATGATGATGATAGTTTTACCCTCCTCATTGAGTCCTGTAAGTATCTTCGCAATCTCGCTTCCCGATTTGCTGTCCAGGTTTCCCGTGGGCTCGTCTGCAAGAATGATCTCTGGTTTGTTGGCAAGGGCCCGTGCTATTGCAACCCTCTGCATCTGCCCGCCGGAAAGCTCGGTTGATTTGTGTGTAAGCCTATCGCCTAGCCCCACCTGAACGAGTAGATCCCGCGCTCGCCTCATCCTGACCTTTTTGGGAATACCTGCAAACCACATTGGAAGCTCCACATTTTCAATTGTTGTAAGCCGTGGTATGAGGTTAAACTGCTGAAAGACAAATCCAACCATCTTCTGCCGAATCGTCGCAAGACTGTCATCAGAGAGCTTTGAAATATCGACGTCGTTGAGAAGAATCCTCCCAGCGCTTGGCCGGTCAAGGGCGCCCACAAGATTCATCATCGTAGACTTGCCGCTGCCCGATGGACCCATAATAGAGACAAACTCGCCCTTCTTTATCTCAAGGTTTATGTCTTTGAGAACCGGGACAGAGACCTTCCCCATATGATAGGTCTTGCCCACGCCCTCAATCTTCAGTAAACTCACTCTTCCGCCTTCTCCAGAGGTATACGCCTATTCCAAGGGCTGCAAGTGCAACAAGCGCAATCTTTGTTTTAGATGAGCCTCCGGGCTCGCTTACAAAGAGATCAAAGGTCTTAACAACCCGGTTTTCAATCCCACGTTCATCGAGATATATTATGTCGGCATTTATCATTCGCGGGCCTGGCTCTGCAGTTGGCGCGATGCTTAGATCAAAGACACCTGTTGACACGTCGTCCTGTTCGATTTCACCTACAAAAGTTGTGAACTCTCCTTTGAGATCGCCGTTAACGTTCAGCTCGATTCGAACTGATTTGGCATCCTGATCGCCGATGTTTTCAAGCTGAAGAGAGAGTGTAAATTCAGAGCCTGGCATAAGCTTTGTGGGTGATGTGCTCTTGCCTGAGAACTCCAGTATTACGTCACCTCGGTCGAGGATGAAAATGTTGAAAGGTTCTTCCACTGATGATGTTATGCCTCTGCCGTCGGTGTATGTTATTCGGGCTGTTGATGTGTAGGTTCCGGGTGCTGATGTTTTGAGCGATTTAATGTCGAAGGCGGCTGATTTCGAACCGTCCTTGGCAATGGTTCCGAGATATGCTGCGTCTTCACCAGTAAACTCAGGAGGTAAGATGAGATCTATCTTTGCAGATTTTGCGTCCTGCAGCCCGGTGTTTTCAAAGGACAGTGTGAGCGTTACATCGGTGTTTGGATATATCTTTGACGGCGAAGTGTTTATTCCTGAGATTGAAAGCGTGATCTCTCCGCGCTCAAGTATGAATAGATTGAAGGTTTCCTGCACGGTCTCGGTTCTGCCCTGCTCATCGGTGTAGGTTATCTCAGCTGATATTGGATAGGTGTTGGGCTGCGTGCTTTTCTCTACTTTCAGGTCGAATGACGCCTCTGATGTTTTGCCGTCGCCGATGGTACCGAGAAATGCTGATGCCTCGCCTGTGACGCCTGTTGGAAGTGCGAGCTCCATTTTGGTGGATTTTGCATCCTGGGAGCCTGTGTTTTCCAGTGTAAGGGAGAGTGTAAAGTCAGTATTGGCATGGACTTTTGAAGGGCTTGTCGCCACCTTTGAAATTGTTAGTGTTGCCGCTCCGCGGTCCTGTATGTATAGATTAATTGGAACTGATTTTGAATAGGACTCGCCCTTCGAGTCGGTGTAGCTCAGCTTCGCCGATAGCTCATGCATACCGAGCGCGACTTTTTGCTCTGCCTTTAGCTGGAGTGTAGCAGTTGCTGTCTTGTCTTTTGCCAGGGTTTGGATCTGAGCTGTTTTTGTGCCGGACAGTCCGCTTGGAAGTGTTACTGCTAGTTCAACGGATTTCGCGTCGTCTGTCCCGATATTTTCAATTGTAATTGACATTGAGAACTCGGTATCAGGATAGACCACTGAGGGGGTGGTTGTGGTTCCTGAAATTTTGAGTTCAGGCGCGCCTACGACCTCGATTCCAAAGTTTAGAGTGGCAGTCTTATCAAGGCCGAGGTTTCTCCATGAAACAGTTAAAGGTATTGTGTATCCGTCAGAGGCTGCGCTGCTATCTACTGATATGTTGTAGGTGAAGGTTGCTGTGTCGCCGGCGTTTAGATAGTTGCATCGCCCTGGGTCTGTGCATGGCGCGTCATAGAATTCGATGTATTTTTTTGTTTCGCCGAGTATGTTTATGGGTACGGTTGCGGCGGGTGTTACTTCGGCGTTTATTCTGTATCCTTCGAGAAATCCTACGTTTCGCACGGTTATTTCAAGCGGGCCTCTGTAGCCTGGTTCAAGTAGGTTTGGCTGTACGTCTTCGATTATGAATCTTACACTTTCCTCTGCTGCGGCCTGTGCTGGCGCTGCGATGGCTGCTATTAATAGGAGCAGGATAAATATTTTTTTCATTTTCTTCACCTCTTTTCCCTTACCCTTTTTTTAGGTGACAAGGGTTTATTAAATTATTCTATTTGCAGTTTACTTTTGATACTAGGTTTTATTAGTAAAGTATATATAGTTTTCGCCACAAAGTAAAAAACACAATGGCACCACAATTCACAGACACAAAGCCTGCAGCAATACTGGAAACAGAACTAAAAGAACTGATAATTCAGAGCAGAAAATTCTCACAAAAACTAAAATCTGTAGCGCGCGACTGCCACGTAGACATACATCACGAAAGAAAAGCAACACGCCAAGTACTACAGCTCATACTCCAAAAATGGATAATCGAGATAATACACATATTATTCATCGAAGAAACACAGCGTTTCAACGACCTTAAACGAAACCTGAGAGGCATAAGCTCACGCACACTCACAAGCAAACTCAGAAGCCTGGAAGACGCCGGATTCGTGGAACGAAAACTCACAGGCGAAAGACCAACAATCGTCGAATACACACTCACAGAGCGCGGTCAAATACTCGCCGAACTCTCAACACCCATCATCTGCCATCTTAAACTACAATGCACAAGCGACAGATAAAAAAAAGCCAGAGGCAAAGAGCGATTTTAATCTTTCAACCGATACCTGCCACGGCCAAGAAATTCAACCACACCCTTATTGCGCAGAAGCTGTAATTGCTGACGGATTTTCGGCCGAATATGCTTGTTATGCGGGTGGAGCACCGCTAAATCAGACTCAAATGTATAAACATCTTCTAAAGTGAAGATTTTATTGTTAAGCATTCTAACTGTCTTTAAAATATCTGAAAGCCAACCACGGGAACTAATGGATTGGTCACGGAGAAATAAAAACCGGTTCCACTCAGCCCTGACAGTATTTTTTGGAATTTCAACACCGGATGCGACAATTCCAATCCTTGCTTCAAGCGGCAGGTTGCCAAGCAAGATATTCGAACCAATCCAGCCACTACGCCGAGCGGTTGAATTCAAAGGCCTCCGCTCTTCAACAAGTGAAGGAGTCATAAAATAGCGGGGCACGAGGAAAAGCTCATGCACACAGTAATCAGATAAACTATACTGCAAGAAAAGATAGTTGGGATTTCTGCCGCTGCGAATAGCTTTAATTTTAGGCGCATATGCAGAGTTAACAACACTCCGCCCGAAAGAGTGGCTTTTACTTTTCAGTTGAAAATTTTCATCACACCCGCTGCATGTGAAATCAGTCACTTTTTTACCGGCACGCAGAGACTCAAGACTATCAGCGAAGCACGCTGGACAATAAAGATTTTCAGACACCCAAGATTCAGTCATAACACGGGCTTTTTGAGATAAGCTCTTGTATTTGACAGCCAACCTAGGATTTAATTCAAGGTTCATGCTCATCAGAGCCACTACACTAACCTACGATCTATAGTTTTCGGTTTTTCGTTAGTTACAATTTAATTGCAAAATCGTTGGATAAAGTTTAAATAGATCATATTAGATCGATCTGATCTCCTTTACCAAAAATAAGATCAAAATAAAGTTATTTTGGTGTTGGAAGGAGAAAATGGATCAAATGAGGGAGATAAAGCGTTTAGAGTACAGAACCTTCCTCAAGTACAACTCCGAAGTCACTATTGAAAACGTTAAAGTCAAGCTTGCACGAGAACATAAAATCAAGAAACTCGCACCCACAGACTTTCAGCGTGAAACCACAACCGTCTGGAGCTTTCCAAACCGCGGAGACTGGGCAACACACAAAGGAAACTACCGCGGCAACTGGTCCCCATACATACCTAGAAACATCCTCCTAAGATATTCTGAAAAAGGAGACCTAGTGTTAGATCAGATGATGGGCTCTGGAACAACACTCGTAGAATGCAAGCTGCTCGGCCGGAATGCAATAGGTGTAGACATCAACCCCGATGCAATAATGGTGGCTCGAAACAGGCTTGACTTCCCATACAAACCACTGGATGAAGAATATAGAGAACCAGAGATCAAAACATATGTGGGGGATGCAAGAAACCTGAATCTCATAAAAAGCGAAACCATAGACCTCATCGCCACTCATCCACCCTATGCAGGGATAATTTCATACACCAAGAATCGAGTCGAAGGTGATCTATCCTCTCTAAATGTTTCAGACTTTACCTCCGAGATGATTAAAGTGGCTGAAGAGAGCTTCCGGGTTTTAAAGCCAGATAAACATCTTGCAATCCTCATCGGAGACACACGCAAACATAAACATTATATTCCTATCAATGTCCGAGTATTAGAAGCGGTTTTAGAAACAGGATTTATTCTTCGGGAAGATATTATCAAGCAGCAGTGGAGGATGAAAAGCACCAGGGAACGGTGGAGAGGGAAATATAATTTTCTATTGATTGCTCATGAACACCTTTATGTATTCAGAAAACCAGGGAAAGGAGAAAAAACCACGAAGTTTAAGCATTCGATTAAATGGTGGTAAGAAGGTTTATATTTGTTAATGTTGTGATTATTAAATGACGAATACTATGAAGTTTAAGGTTGTTCTGGAACCGGCTGAGGAAGGCGGATACACCGTTTACGCTCCATCTTTGCCTGGATGCATCTCAGAGGGGGATACCAAAGAAGAGGCACTGGAAAACATCAAAGAAGCTATCGAGCTTTATCTGGAGCCGACTGAAAAAGAGCTTGTTATTAAGAAAGGGACCCAGGTTGTAGAGGTAGCGGTATAAGAGGGGGGGAGGTTCTTATTGTGAAGCTTCCCACCGTCTCAGGGGAGAGGATTATAAAAGCCCTTGGAAAAACTGGTTTTGTTTTTATCAGGCAAAAAGGCAGTCACGTAAGGCTAGAGAAAACAGTTGATGACGAAATCATTAAGGTTACTGTGCCGCTGCATAAGACATTGAAAAAAGGCACCCTTAAAAGAATAATCAAAGACTCCCACCTAAGCAAGGATGAATTAATCGATTTACTATAATTCTTACAAGTCCTGGTTCGGCAAGAACTATCAACTTCCTGCTTATTGCCCATGAGCCCTTAGCCGAAAGGCTAAATTTCACGCCAGTGAAAGCTCTTTCGTCTTCAGGAAACTAAAGGATGATGAAAAGCCACCAAATTTAAACATTCTATTCGATGGTGTAAGGGGTTTATTTGACAGGGCAGGCTTGTGTTTTACTGTGTAAAACTTATTTTCATGCCAGCCAGACCTTGGACTTCTTATATCCTATGTCATTAATCCTGAAGATGCTCTCAGCATCGCCTGCCCTTTCCTCCGGCACCAACAAGCCATTCTTGACCCTATAAGAATCAAAGGTTTTAAGAGCCCTATAAAACCGTACCTTCGCAACACTGGATGAGCCCCCAACCCGGTATTCAAAAAGTGTCATCGGCCTCAAAACACCCTCTGGACCTAAAAAGAAGGGCTTCCCCCATAGGACCACGCCCTCCCTCGCCACATTCTCAATGAAAGACTCATCCATGCCCTGGAGATTAGTCAAGGCAATCTGGACTCCCCGTTCACTGCCGGCCCTTGAAAAGGCCTCGGCAACCACGCGCCTGGCCTTCTCAGCCACCTCGGTTTTCTCAGGGTCCTCCGCAGTGTCCACGACCAAAAGGAGATCCACATCCGACCTTCGATCCTCCTCACCCCTGGCGAAACTCCCATAGAGGACCAGCTGTTTCAACCCCGGTATCACCTCAGCAGCGCCAACGAGCTCTGGCAACAGGTCTCTGATCTCTCTGCTCAACCCAGCCATCTTTTTATAACCTCAAGGTTCTTCAACGCCCGATTCACAATGTCACCGTTTCCCTTTCTGCCATAGAATCTGCCTGCCCTCAATCCATCTATCGACTCAAAAGCCAAGGAAACCTCCAGATCCCCTTTTTTCCTTAAAAAACCCGGTATCTGCTGATGCTTTTCAGGGTGCTCACCATATCTCTCCTCCAATCCAGCTGCTGCATAGTGGTGCGCCGCGCCGAATAAGAGCTCAATAATGCCCTTAACATGCCGCTTTGCCTCGTCCGTCAATGCCCGGGCGCTTTCCTCAAGCTGACTTCCAGTTTCCCGATGTCCATCTGCTTTCATTCTTTTTCCTCGTTATTAAAGTAACGAAAAACAATTATTTAAGACTTTTGGTTACTTAAATAACTATTGCACAATTCAGATGAACATGAAGTCCACCCGCGAGCCCTGGTTTGGTAGACAGTATAACTTCCTGATAATCGTCCACGAACACCTTTATGTATCCAGAAAGCTAAAGGAAGATGAGAATCCCACGAAGTTTAAAAACAGCATGAAATGGTAAATCGAAGTATTCTACTTTGATATATTTTTCAAGACTAGCCGCGAATAAAACCCAGCATCCATTTCACAGGAATTAGCATTGACACATTTTTCTTGTATCTACGGTATTCATCTCCGAATTCCTCCTCCAGCTTGCGTTCCTCAAGAACTCCACCGGCGATGAAATACAGCGTGAAAAGAATGGTAACCAAAAGGTCAACACTCCGCATCTGCAGGTTTGTCCAAAGAATAAGTATGCCGCCAAGATACAGCGGGTGGCGGGTGATACTATAGACGCCGCTTGTTATGAGGCCGCCGGACTTAGTTGGATGCTTTTTTTTAAAAAGCGCGTTAAATCCCAAGAAATCCAATGAGTCAATGAATATAAGTGATTTTACGAGGAGGTATAATCCAGATGCCATCACAACATAGGCTAAAAGGCTAAAAGGGAACCGGATTATGTAGAGCGGAGCATAGATGCTGCGTCCAATATACCACAAGTATAGAATTGGCAGAACAGTTACCCCTGAAACCACTGTGTAGAGAAATCTGTATGCGCCGGGTTCGATGAACTGATAGGCCTTTTCTTTGAAAAACCTGGCGGCTGTGAGGCTGTGCAGAAGTGAGAAAAATATGATGTAAGCTGCGAGCACCGCTAAAACGTTCATTGCACTTGGCTCTATAATTTTAGTGACTGATAAAAGTTTGGCTCATTTTTGTCCTATTTCTTTTATGTGGTTAAACTAGGGTCAAATGGATATGGCGATTGTGGGGATTACAGCGCTTGTGCCGCCGGAGATAGTGTATGCAAGCGGCAATATTCCAGTTGACATCAACAATTTCGTTCCCAGATCAGGGGTGGTTCCCAGAGATAAGCTCTGCGCCTGGACCGCGCTTTGGCGGGATCTCACGCTCATGGGACAGATCAAGCTGGATAAGCTTGTGGTCGTTGCCGGCGGAGACTGTAACAACGCCCTTGTGGACGGCGAGAAAATCGAGCTTTCAGGTATTGACACCCATTATTTCACCTATCCCTTTGACGGCGACCCAGATGTTATGCGCAGGGAGATTGATAAGCTCATAGATTTTTTGGGCGGAGAGGTTGATGAAACATTTTTTCAAAGAGTGTCAGGTCTGAAAAAGGCGGCGGCACAGGTTGATTCTGATCGCAGCTCCGGGCTTGTGAAATCGCCTGATGCATTTGAGATCATGGTTTCTGGAAGCGACCTATCTGGCAGCCTGGAGGGTTACAGGAAGATGATAGACTCAGTGATAAAGGAAAGTGTGGAATGTGATTTTCGCCTCGCACTTTTAGGAACACCGCCGATATATGACGGATTCCACGGGTTTCTTGATTCACTTAGTCTGCACATCGTCTATGATGAGATGCCCTATGAATTTCTGCGCATGGGCGGAGACACGCTTAAAAATATTTCTGAAAGCTACGCCGGCTACAGCTTTGCCCGAAACATCACCCATCGAATTAAACTCTTGAAGTCTGAGCTGAAACAAAGGGGTGTAGACGGGATAATTCATTTTCATCAGTTTGCCTGCCACCATAAACTTGAAGACCCGATCCTGCGTGAAGCACTCTGCGCAGAAGGATATCCATTTATCACAATCGAGGCTGATCTGCCGTCGAAAACCCCGCAGCAGACAAGACTTCGAATCGAGGCGTTTAAAGAAAGAATGGGTGATCTTTAGCATGGTGCTCTACGGCTTTGATGTGGGATCAAGGGCTGCAAAGTGTTTTAACAGTGAAACCGGCGAGGTAGCGGATTCCCATGATTGGCGAGACATCCTGCCTGAAGATAGTGAGATAATCTCCACCGGCTATTTTCGCCGTGAAGTTCCGAATATCTTTAACCTCACAGAGATTACCGCCGCAATCTACGGTGTCTCCTATCTACTGGACCTGGAGGTTGATGTGATACTTGACATCGGCGGGCAGGATACAAAGGTGATCGATACAATGACAAACGAGTTTCGGATGAATGACCGCTGTTCAGCCGGAACAGGCACATTTCTAGAGTTTATCGCAGGGTATCTGGGCCTCACACTCGCTGAGATGGGGAGGCTTCATTTTCAGGCTAAAAGTGGGGCAGAGATAAATTCCACCTGCTCAGTCTTCGCCCACACCGAGGCTATTTCACGGCTTGTAGAGGGACACTCAAAGGCAGAGGTT